>JBIKRF010000022.1:0-29089 GCA_044349305.1 Flavobacteriales bacterium | reverse complement strand
TTTACGATCTCTTTTCGTAAGTCCTCCGAAAAGATTCGTTGTACTCTTAAGGCTGTTTTTTTCATAATCTTCGTTTTGTTGAAGATGATAAAAGTGTCAACTTTTTTTAGGCACGGTCATAGTAGGAATTACGCAGTACGAATTACGTAGTTCCTTTATTTCCTTATTTCATAAAATCCATGAATTCCCCAAGGCAAGGCTTAATCAGGACTTCCATTTTTTTCCCATCTTCACTTCCTTTAGGATACTTCCCTTGTAATTTAGACATAAAGGGTTCCAGCTCTTGTTGAAGCAATAGTATTTTATCTAAGTCGCTATTTTCTTTTGCTTCGTTTATTTTGTTCATGAATTCACAAATTGTCCTAGCGTCTGATTCTAACTCATTTCCTGCTTTTGGTTCTGCTAAATCACTAACCGGGAGAACAAGGCGAAAGCCGTAGTAGTAATCGAGATTGCGGTTCACAGGGTTGCTCCATGACCGAAACGAAATACGGCACTCATTATCATCGCCGTACCAACTTCCGCCGCGAAGCACATTAAAAGCTCCTTCTGACGAACCTTTGGGATTCGTCTCACCAATATTGCTGTACCTGCTATAATAATCAGAACACCATTCCCAAACATTTCCAGTTAAATCAAAAATTCCCAATTCATTTGGTTGCCTGGTCCCTACAGTATGAGTTTTACCTCCACTATTCTCGTAATACCAAGCTACATTATTCATATCATTCGAACCACTGTAAGTATAACCCTTGCTGCCTTTGCCACCCTTCGCGGCATATTCCCATTCCGACTCCGTTGGCAAGCGATAATTGCCCTCTGTAATGTGATTCAGTTTTCTAACATATTCTTGAATTTCTTTCCAAGATACCTGTTCAACAGGACACTCTTGACAATCCTTAAAATAGCTTGGATTATTTCCCATAACCGCCTTCCATTGAGCTTGAGTTATTTCATATTTTCCAATGTTGAACGAACTTAGGGTAACCTTATGAATTGGCTTCTCATCAGCCTCTCCAAAATTGCTTCCCATTTCAAAAGTACCTCCTTCAACAAATACCATTTCCGGCTCGAAGGATTTCTTACCGTTGGCAAAAACTTTGAATTTGATTTTATCACCAATCAACTGATCACGTTCTTCCAAGACTTTCCAGATGATTTGCTTTTCACCGGCAGTGATATTCTTTCCAACATCGCCAGAAACATTTTTAAGCGGGTTGCTCCATGTTGCACCGTTGTCTTGACTCAACAACAAACCCACTTCACAGGGAGTCGTTGTTTCCAAAGAATACAAAACAACAATATCCTGCCCGCGCTGTTCTGCGCGAATGTTGGAGACTTTTTGAGCTCCTACTGAACTATATAGCTGTGCAAAAAACATTAACAACACGAACTTTCTCATTTAATCTATTTTACCCTAATATTCTTTAAAACAACTTTTATTAAATTTCAGCGCTCCATTTACTCAATACTTAATTGCTCATTTTAGTATAAATCACTCATTCGGAAGTACTAAACGAAAGCCATAATAACTTTGTTCTCGGTCTGGATAACTGCTTATCCGAATGGAACTATGACATGTTCCCTCAATATTAAACCAACTGCCCCCTCGAAGTATTTTGAACTGACCAGCAGAGGGTCCTAATGGATCGGTTTCACTAGCTAAAGTATAATTTCCATACCAATCTGAGCACCATTCCCAAACATTACCACTCATGTCGTAAATACCCAATTCGTTTGACGCTTTTGTTCCTACAACATGAGTTCTTCCTTCACTATTTTTATAGTGCCAAGCAACTGAATTAATATCACTCGAACCACAGAATGTATAACCCTTTCCTTCATTTCCCCCTTTGGCAGCATACTCCCATTCAGCTTCTGTAGGGAGTCGATAATTATTTCCTGTTTGCGAATTTAATTCCCTAATAAATAGATCTACTTGATCCCAAGACACATTTTCCATTGGACAATCATCACATCCAGAAAAATAGCTCGAATTATTTCCCATAACCGCCTTCCACTGTCTTTGTGTAATCTCATACTTGCCAATTCTAAATGAATTCAAATTCACAGTATGTAAAGGCTTTTCATTCGCTTCCAATGAATTACTTCCCATTTTATAAGAACCTCCTTCAACAAATACCATTTCGGGTTCGAATGATTTCTTACCGTTGGCAAAAACTTTGAATTTGATTTTATCTCCAACCAATTGCTCTCGTTCTTCCAAGACTTTCCAGATGATTTGCTTATCACCGGCAGTGATATTCTTTCCAACATCACCTGAAACATTTTTCAACGGATCGCTCCAAGTAGCCCCATTATCCTGACTTAAAAACAAATTCACATCACAAGCAGCATTTGTTTCCAATGTATACAATACCACGACATCCTGCCCGCGCTGCTCTGCGCGGATATTGGATACTTTTTGAGCTTTTATCGAGAAATTTAAAACAACAAATACGGTTAGAAAAATTAGCTTTTTCATTTCATCTATTTAGACCCCAAATTGCATTAAAGGCAAAACAAATTTAATTCCTTTCCATAATATTTAACCAAGAACAAGGAATAAAAAAAACAAAGAAACAAAAGCTGATTTTTCATGATAGATTCATCCAACATGTAATCTGTAGCACCTAAAAATCAGGTGACTCATTCGCGTTGAAGTTGCTCAAATTATTCAGCGGGAAGAACAAGGCGGAAACCGGAACCTTTGGATGCAAGGTTTGGGTCAAGGGGGAAACCGTAAACGGGGCGGCAGGTCTTTGCCATATCATAATAACAGCTGCCACGCTCCACCCGATAAATGACCGCTGGGTTAGGATTCATTACAAATCCAACTGCTTGGCCATTACCACTGTGCAAATCAAAACACATCTCTCGAACATTGCCACTCATGTCGTGAATACCAAGTTCATTTGGTAATTTTAATCCAACCTTATGAATTTCAAATCCACTATTTCCATAATACCAACCCACAGCATCAATATCAATAGAACCGCTGTAAGTAAAGCCCAATGTGTTTTTTCCGCCTTTTGCTGCATATTCCCATTCTGCTTCTGTAGGTAGACGATAATTTTTGTTTGATTGTGAATTCAATTTGACTATAAATTCTTGAACCTCGTTCCAGGACACATTTTCGATTGGACATTGGTCGCATTCTCCTAAGTGATTTGGAATGTTTCCCATGGTTGTCTTCCATTGTGCTTGTGAAACCTCATACTTTCCTATATTAAATGAACCCACATTTGCTGAATAAACAGGTTTCACAATCGCTCTACCAGCATTAAAACCCATTTGAACAACACCGCCCTCAACAAAAACCATTTCATGATCGGTCGGTGCCATGGCTTTCTTGCCAGTAGAAATAACCTTGAACTTGATTTTACTGCCTACCAATTGATTTTGCTCTTCTAGAACTTTCCATGTAATTGTCTTTTCTCCTGCCGAGATGTTCTTTCCAACATCACCGGAAACATTTTTTAACGCTAAGCCCCAAGTCACTCCATTGTCTTGACTTAACAGCAAACTCACTTCACAGGGTGATGTTGTTTCCAAGGAATACTTTACTAAAATATTCTGCCCACTTTGTTCTGCCCGAATGTTCGAGACTTTTTGAGCTTGCGCGGAGAGGCACAGAACAGATAAGATTACATGAACAACTATTCTTCTCATTTGATTAATTCTCATTTAGACTCTTTCTTCAATTAATTAGGGCGAATAATCATTCGCCCCGATGGAAATTACCATCCCAAAATTTTCCAACCTTCTCCAATCTCAGCACCAGGCAAAACATTCGGAGTTTGATTCTTGCTCACACGAGCGGCTTCTCTGGCAACATTCTGAGAGACTTCCGATAGAATGTTTCCCAAATCACCTTGACCTTTGTTGGCCTGTACATTTTTCAACAAGAAATAAGTAAAATACCCGTGTTGTTTCTCGCGATACACGGCGCTTGCTTCATTACCCGAACTGGAAGCCAAGACAACCAAGTTTCCGGGAACAGCATCTACCTTGGCCTTTACCTTTACTCCCTTCATAGCCACCAACTCCTTGTTCCGCGCACCTCCACTGAAACAAGCGTCGAGAATCACCGTCGTTTTCTTGGTTTTGTGCTTCACCAATTCATCGTAAACAAAAGTCAACGCCAATCCATTGTTGGGTTGAGTTCCACTCACATCAACAGGAATTAAATAGGGAATGTTGGTTCCCTCCTCTGGCAATCCATGTCCGCTGTAATAAAACAGCAATTCAGCCTGCCCGTTTTCAACCTCGGCAAATCGAATCAACTGCGCCAATTTCTGAGACATTTGTCCGCGAGTACCATCAATGACTACTAGAATATTATCTTTCGGGTAACCCAATGTTTTTTCACAGTACTCAGCAAAAACGCGCGCGTCGTTTGCAGCATAATCCACGTTAACTTCCTTGTCTAATGAAGTTTGATACTTCGAATAATCTTCATTTCCGATAATCAAAGCATACTTCTTTTTATTCAGTGACAGTCCTGAAGGAATATCCTTATCAACGTCACTTCGCAAAGAAGCAACTTGAATATTCACCCCATCTTCTCGCTTCGAAGTAATAACCATGCGCTCAGCTGCTAGGGCTTGATTCAAAGCAAAAGAATGTTTCCAATCCGTGGCATATTTATTTAACGACTCATTTAAATCGGCATTTAAGATTAATGTACTCCCCAGAAATTTCGCATTCAAAATGAACTCATATTCTAGGCTTCTCGTTTCGCCTGGATCTAAATTTCCGATAGTTACAATTTCGTCGCCACTTTGCATAAACACGTTTTCTGGAACGGGCAATTTCACAGTTACATTCTTAGCTGCCCCTTGCCCTGTATTTTGAACCAACAACTGCAATGCAAATGGTTTACGTAACTCCAATGAAGTTGACCCGTTGTTTGAAAAGACGACATAATCAACAACAGCTACTGCAGGTGCTACAAATTTCTTCGTATCAATTTCCAATTTAACAACGGGTGGATTAAAACCATTGGGTTCTTCAATCTCTAACGACAACTCTACTTTTCCATCAACCGTATTGCCATTACTCGAAATGGGCACTGTGTAAGAACCCGTCTTACCTTTTCCGCATACCTCAATCGGCGTAGAAGAAGCAATCGTTATTCCTGAAATGCTTCCTGACATTTTCACTAACGCCTTTAAATTCAAGCCGTCGCCAGTGCCTGTGTTTTGCAATTTAAATTCGATACTGCATTGTTCGTTTGCATTAATTGCATTGTTTCCATCGGCATCTTTGAACTGCAAAGACCCCGCAACAAAATCTAAAATGGGGGGCTCTATTTTCTTCTTAATACTAAACGTGTATGTTGGACTCGTAGCTTCGGTTTGAGCTAACACGTCGTTAAGCATACAAATCGAAATCAGTAACACGATTATATATTTCATGAAGCTAAATTACAAAGTATCTTTGCCCAATGCGCATACTATTTACCCTATTGCTCATTGTGAGCACATCATGCTTATTCGCTCAAAAAGAATTAGAAGTTCTTGCGAGCTATTCCATGGAGTTACCCAAGAACATTACTATGGAACAATTGGAACAACGGTGCATTGAACAAGCACGACTAAAGGCTATTGGAGACTCACTTGGATATATTCTTCACGAAACAACAATTAGCAATACGCAAGAGGGAAATGCAGGATTGAACAGCTCTTTTGCAGTACTTACACAAACGAACGTTCAAGGTGAGTGGCTTCAGAATTTAGCAGACCCCGTGATAATTTGGGAGGTGGCTAACCTCACATTGAAGGTCACTGCAACCGTGCACGGTATTATTCGTGAATTTCCGAAATCTGGAAAAGTGGATATAGCCATTAGCCTTTCCAACGATGAAAACATGACGAATGAAGTCACCGAATTCAAAGATGGTCAAGACTTGTTTGCTTCATTTCAAACATCGTCTAAAGGATTTTTGAGCGTTTATTACATTGATCATTCTTCCAATGAAGTTTACCGACTTATTCCAGCTGCATCTCGAAACGATTTAAATGTGGTCGAGGTTAAATCTGATATACCATATCCTCTTTTTCAAAGCGTTTCACCTTTTACTGAAAACAAATCCATTCCCGCTTTAAGCCTCTCTCTTCCTGAAGGGAAAGAAATTCAACTTGATGAACTTGTTTTTGTTTATTCTCCCACAGCTATTCGCAAACCAAGTTTAAGTTACAAATCCGATGCGAGAATGTACTTCATGAAACACAGTGATTTCGACAATTGGAAAAGTTCTACCGCGCAAGCCGACCCTGATGTGGTTGTGAAAACTGTATCGATTACGATTGTGAAATAATCATATTCTTCCATCAATTGCTGCGCAATCAATCTTTCAGATCAATCACTTCGTGATCAATTCTTCGAATCAATCGCAAGCGATTAAACCCATGAACTGCGTTATTGGAACTTCGTTATTCCTATTTCATAATTGGAAAATCGGAGATTTTATTCCTATTACATAATGCGAAAATCGGAGATTTTATTCCTATTACATAATGCGAAAATCGGAGATTTTATTCCTACTTCGTAATTGGAAAATCATAGATTTTATTCCTATTCCATAATTGGAACTTTGTTATTGGATAATTACAAAGTAGGAATTACGTAGTAGGAATAAAATCTCCGATTTTCTAATTACGTAGTTCCTACCCTCTCTTCCCTTTTCTATAAAAAGCCATCACAATCAACGGAGAAAACAACAACTCCGCGAACAACGCGATGAATAGCGTTAAGCTTACGAGCAGACCAATGTAGTGCGTGCCCAGAAAATCGCTGAATATAAGAGTCAGGAAACCGCCGCTCAGGATGAGTGTGGTAACAATCATTGCTTTTCCTGTTGTGAGGAAGGTGCGCTTAACGGCGTAGTGAACGCTGAGGCCTTCACCCAATAAACTGCGAACGCGAGCCAAGAAATGAATGGTGTCATCAACTGCAATTCCAAAGGCTATGTTGAAAATAATGCTGGTACTCACCTTTAACGGAATGCCCGTGAATCCCATGATTCCAGCGACAATCAACAACGGAAATAAATTCGGAAGAATGGTAAGCGGTATCATTCGCCAAGATTTGTAAACAATACCCATAATGATTCCAATCACTAAGACACTAATGAGCAAATCCCAAACGGTGTTCTCGATTAAGCTGCGGTTATTGACGTCGATCAAATGCGCCGTTCCGGTGATTTTCCGATTCGATAAATCGGGACAGTTCTGATCCATGAACGCAAGTAGTTTTTGATTACAAGAATCGAAATGAAGTCTTCCAATATCTCCAACCTTTCCGCTAATGCGAAGCGTCCGAGTGCTATCGTTGTAGGCCATTGCGGTAGCGCGAGCAATAGGCCCTTGCTGCAACAATTCTTCAATGGCTCTAATCTCTTTCAGACTGTCTGGAATGACATAATACTCCTCCATTCCGAAATTCAACGTCTTGTTCGCTTCCTTTACCAATTGGGCATATCCGAGCATGGCTCCTACTCCGTATTCATTGCGTAAATAGGACTCCAGCGTATCCAATTGCTTCAACACCTTCACCGATTGAATGGCAGAATCGTTCGGCATTACAATGCCCAATTCAAACGGACGACAACCTGCGAATTCCTTTTCCATGAAAGAAAATTCTTGCTTCAAGACGTGATCGTCTTTCAAGTCTTCCAACATCTTGTTGTCGACCACAATGGTGGAAACACCCCAAGCGCTCAATGCTAAAAGGACAGCTCCTCCGACCCAAATCTTCTTGCGATTTCGGAGTATCCAAATAAAACTCACGTGCAATTTCGAAGTCCAGAAATCATCCGACATGGCGAAGTCGTTCATGCGCTTCGGCTTACCTAAAATCAATATAGCTGGAAGTAGCGTATAAGTTAGTCCGTAGGCCAAGAGCACACCAACAGCAGTGTAAATTCCAAAATCAGAAATAGGTTGAATGTTGGAAAACACCAAGGTGAAAAATCCGATAGCTGTCGTTAACGCGGTCAAAAAAGTCGCCAAACGAATGCTCTTAAATGCATAACGAATGGCTTCAATTTTCTCCTTTCCTTTTCGAAGTTCTTGCATGTATTTCGTGAGTACGTGCACCGAGTCACTCATTCCAACTACAAAAAGAATCGTAGGCAAGACGGTGAGCATCAGATCTAAATCTTTGCCCATGATCTTTAAGAATCCGAGCGTCCAAATAATACTCAACAGCACAACCGTTGTTGGAATAATGATTCCCCATCCGCTTCGGAAAGCGATGAACAAGAAAATCGTGGTGAGGACTAAACTTATTGAAATGAAGAGCGCCAATTCTTTGATCATGAGCTCTACGTAGAGCTTTTGCCCAAGGGCGCGTCCAATGACGTGCGATTTTTTGAATTGAAATTTATTGACTTCCGCTTGAATATTTTTTGCCAGGTCATCGCACTTTTCCTTGCTTAACATTTGCGTGTGCTTCATGTTAATGGCCACGGACCTTCCGTAGGTTCCGAAAAACACACCAACGTATGAAGGTGAATTCCAGATAGTCACGGAATCTTGTTTGAACGACTGAGCTGAATTCGCTGAAAGCAACGGTGTTTCGAAGACCCCCCCAAACAAGGGGTCTACGGCGTAAGTCATTAACGAAGTTGGACCTACACATTCTTCAACATTCGGTAACGCTTGAAGCTTTTTGGTAAGTGAGTCCACGTGAGAAAGAAAAGTAGAATCGAAAATACTTCCGTCGTTCTCAAGAGCGACAATGAAGAAGTCGTTGTCTGTCTCGAATGACTTTCTAAATTCTAGATAATACTCGGTTTCAGGATCGTTCTTCGGGAAGAAATCTTCAAAATCATAATCGAATTTGAGAAGGGAAATCAAGTATATGGAAGTCATGGTTCCCAACGCAATGAATGCGATGGAAAGCCAGGAAATTCGAACGTCAGACATTTTCATACTCTTCCAACAATCTTACTTCGAAAAGGTTTTCAATTCGTGATTATTTAATGAAGGCGCTCAAGCGCGTCTTTTCCTTTCGCAACAAGGATATGGCATTCGCCTCCTCTCCCTTCAACAAAAACTGAATAACTTCTGCCGTTTGTAACTCTTCTTTCGAGTGAACAGGTTCTTCCAACAACTCCAAATCTGACTTCAACAAAAAATCTTCCCAATCGGATACGGCTCGCTCCAACCCTTCCAGCGAATAATGCATCTCATACACCCCGCTCGCCTGAAACACCTGCTTAAATCCAAGACTCACCATGGCCTCGGCGTTTCTCAAATTCTCTAACCAACTTCCCCCTTCCTCCCAATAGGCAGGATAAAAATCAAACTCATTCATGCAAAGTCCGACGGTGATATCGGCAGACCATTCTTCAATTTTCTTAAGATGTTTCCTACGTAAAAGGCGAATACCCCTGCGCGAACGAAAGAGCTTCGCCTCTTCAAACGCCGCATCGAATAGAAACTCTTCTAGTTCCTCTTCCGAGGCCACATCGTATTTTAAAAAAATAGATTCGCGCATATCCGAACAAAGCTATTAAAGTTGGTGTTATTTTTGTTTTAGAAATTTCAAGATGAGAAAAACATTATTCGCCCTTTCACTACTCCTATGCAGCGTTGCGGCCTTTGCGCAATCTCACGTCATTTCTGGAACAGCCACCTACCCTAACGGAACAGCGATTCGCTTGTGGAAAACCACAGGGAGATCGCTCGACGTAGCCGATTCAACCACGATCATTAACAACAGTTTCCAATTCAAAGGAACATACGGAGAAGGACTTTATGCTCTTGGGCTTACGCCTTCCAACATGGCTATTATTGCCGTGGATCATGCCGAACTTGAAACCATTTTCGCTATTCAAGGTGCGCGCTGGGACAGCGGAATTTCTTGCACGAAGGGAAACAGAAATTTACTTTGGATTGAATATGTGAAAAAAGAAAACGAATTCAACGCAAAGAAAAAATCATTGAATATTCGTTGGAAAAAAGACAAAGATTCAACTGCTGAAAAAGAACTAACAGATCTTGAAGCCTCTTTCAATGGATACCAATTGGAGTGCATGCAACGCGAAAAGCAATCCGCCAAAACTTCGTTCGTTTCGCAGTTGATCGATTGGAAACGTGAGCCCTCGAAAGAAAAAGCACACTATTGGGACAATCTTAATTTCAGCGACACTCGCGTACTTCATTCAACCGTTTTGAATGATCGCATTCAAAATTTCATGCGTCAGTTTAGCAAAGGAACCGAAAGCGGTTTCATCGATTGCATTGGTCTCATTACTGAAAAAGCACACGTCAACGATCGCGTGTATGAATTTGTGTTGAATGAAATGCTCACTGGATTTTATGAAAGCGGAATGGAAAACATTACGCTTTACCTCATGGACAATTTCATTAATGAAGAGTCTTGCGGAGACGACAACTTCTCGAATGTGATTAAGCGAAACGCTGAAAGCATTGAACGCGTAAGTGTTGGAAAGACTCCGCCAAACATAACAGGTAACGATCTAAATAACGTTGCTTTCGATTTGAAAAAGACTTGTGCTGCGAACCAATACACGCTTCTTGTTTTCTGGAGCAGCTGGTGCAGTCATTGCAAAACGGAAGCTCCGAAGATTGCGAAGTTGAGTAAAGATTATGCTGGGAAGAAAATCGCTTTTGTGGGATACTCGGTAGACAACGATGCCAACGCATGGAAACAAGCGGTGACTGAAAGAGAATTTACTTTCACCAATTTATGCGGAATGAAAGGATGGGACTCGAAAGCTGCAAAAGACTACCGCATTACGAAGACTCCCGCGTTTTTCATTCTAGATAAGAACATGCGCATTGCTGCGAAACCGAAATCTCCGGAAGAGATTGAAATGTTCTTCAAGTTGTCAAAATAAATTCCGCTCTTCTTCCACAATTAATTTTTCTTGAAATCCTACAAGAAAAACTTCTTTCTGCGCACGTGTTAGTGCTGTATAAAACCAACGATTCAATTCCAATCCGGCCATCTCGTCGGTCAGATATCCCTGATCGACAAACACACACGGCCATTGTCCGCCTTGGGCTTTGTGACACGTAATCGCATAAGCGAACTTCACATGCAAGGCGTTGTAGTAAGGATCTTTTTGAAGTTGTTTTCGAAGTTGACCAACAGTGGTTGCTTCAGGATAATCGAGTGCACAAATCTGCCAAAGCTCTTGCATCTTAGCCTTCGACAACTGAGCCGATTCTTCCCAAATGGTGGTACATAAAAGAATGACTTCCATCTCTGGCATTTCCGGATAATCGGCCATTTTCACAATGGCCTTGCAAAAACGAAAAGCTCCGCGTTCTTCAAACGATTTGACGCGAAGGATATTCAGAATATCTCCGTTCGCAATAAAGCCCACTTCCTTCGATTCCTTTTCATCGAGCCAAAAATAATTGTTCTTCAAAACCATCATTCGATCTCCCGAATTAATCTCTTCTTCGTTCCACAAAATGCGTGCACGCACTTGCTGATTGAATAAATTCGCGCGTTTGTTAGAACGTGTAATAATAACCAAATCTTCAATTCCGTATTTCTGAAGCGCCTCTTCTACAACCGGCTGCATGTCGGTGTCTACCCGATGAATGTCGTGAAAATTCAAGGTTGAAAATTGAGGCAATTCTTTTCCTTGACTCACGATTAATTCACGCAGTGAAGTGGCATTGATTAAAATTCCAGAACCTTCTTTCTGACGAATGACTTCCAACAATTCAATGGCGGCAATGTTGAGCGAATAACTGTCGCGAAGTCCTTCCATATTTAACGCAGGGCTTAACGGACAACCGACTGGAGGAAGCTGCGCGGTGTCTCCGATGATGACCAACCTGCAGCGCTCGCCGCTGTATACATGCGAAAGCAAATCGTCCAATAAACTTCCCGCATCGAAACTATCTTCTGAAAACACAACGGTGTCTTGTCCAATCATGGAAGCCTCATCAACGAAGTAAACGGTATCTATGTTTTCATTTTCCTTCAACTCGAACCACACACGTCCGCTTCGATCCATGCGCTTCACATAAATTTCTTTGTGAATGGTACTTGCCTTTCGGTTGGAATAATTCCCCAAGACCTTCGCGGCTCTTCCGGTTGGTGCCAGCAACACAGCATTCACGCGATGCTCTGCGAGCGCATCTACCATGGCTTTCACGCAGGTGGTCTTACCTGTACCCGCGTATCCTTTAATCATGAGCGCCAAGCGCGCTTTGGGCGAATACATCATTCGCGCAAAGGCATGAAAGAGTTTCTTTTGTCCTGCTGTAGGCGCAAAAGAAAAATTTTCCAGCAGTAAATGTTCGAATGCAGTGTGGCTCATGATTTTATTATCGCTTGCAAAGAAAGACCAAGCGCCGCAATGATGTAAATTAGCGGAGAAATTAATTATGCGTATTTTTTCAAGATGAACACTGAAACATTTCAAATTCCGACGGCTGTTGTAGAAAACAGCGCTCGTCTGCATGCCTCGCTGCATCTGGAATCTTTCTTTGTTTCCATTGCCTTCGCGCAACCTGAAGATGGAACGATCGTATTTACGCATAACATATCGTTTCCAGTTGGCGAAAGCATTCCTTTTGCGGAATCGGTTTCTTGGATTCAAAAACACTGGCCCAGCGCGGTTTTCAAGAAGACTATTCTTTCTTTAGAGCCCTTGGCATTCAACTTAATTCCAAAAGCTATGTTCGAAGAAAGTGCTTTGGAAGATTACCTTCCTCAAATTTCTTCGAGCGAATTTTTGGCTTATCGTTTCAACGAACAGCAAGATGTGATTGTGGTTTTCGCAACGCATTCGTCGGTTGTGAATTTGGAACGATTCATTGCTGGCGTTGAAATTCTTGCTTTGCCTACCCTCCTGCTTCCTGGCCAGCGCGCACATGCGAGTTTGGTGCAATCGAAAGCTACCCTTTGGGTGGGAAAGGAAAAACATTATTTGTGTATCGAAAAAAACAACACCTTGGTCTTGTTGAATGAATACGCCGGGAATACGGCTGAAGATATTTTGTACTTCTTGGCTAACGGATGTATTCAATATGGAATTGACTTGGCTTCTTTGCCGGTGTTTGTGCAGGGAACGCATTTCGATTCGAACTACACAAACATCTTTGAATCTTATGTCCGTCAGGTTCAGTTCTCTGAAAACATGCAGGCGAATTCGTTGAACGACCTCTGGAAATTACATTTACTATGCGCATAATTGGCGGCGAATGGAAAGGTCGAACCATTAAGGTTGATAAGTCTTTCACCGGAAGACCCACGACCGATTTCGCGAAGGAGGCGTTATTCAATGTTTTGCAACATTTGGTGGAATGGGATGAAGTTCCCTTGATGTGGGATCTCTTTGCAGGAACAGGGGCTATTAGTCTGGAAGCCGCTTCACGAGGAGTTCAGCGCGTGATTGCTGTGGAAAGCAGCGCGAAACATTCCAAACATTTGCAGCAAGTGAAACGCTATTTCGAAGCGGACACCATGGACATTTTCACGGCAGATGTGCGAACTTTTTTAGGAAGACAAACCGAATTGCCTCAAGTTGTATTTGCTGACCCGCCTTACGATTTGCCTTGGCTGAATGAATTGCCCGCATTGATTTTCGAGAAGAAAAGTGATCAACTTCAGCTGTTGATTATTGAGCACGGGAAAGACATAAAATTCGAAGACAGTCCGTATTTTTGGCAAGCACGCAGCTACGGACATGTGCATTTTTCATTTTTCAAAATAGAAAATAAATGAAACGCATTGCAGTATTTCCAGGATCGTTCGACCCAATAACAACAGGACATGAAGACATTGTGCTTCGCGGCGCAGCGTTGTTCGATGAGGTGGTTGTGGCTATAGGTGTGAATACCTCGAAGAATTATTTGTTTTCGTTAGAACAACGATTGGCCTTCGTTGAAAAAACGTTTGATGGCCATGCGAATATTCGTGTTACCACCTACGAGGGATTAACCGTTGAATTCTGCAAATCGATTGGCGCAAAATATTTGCTTCGCGGGTTGCGCAACAGCACCGACTTCGAATACGAGAGCACCATTGCGAACATGAACAAAAGCATTTCAGGAGGTATTGAAACAATCTTACTTGTTACTGCTCCCGAACTCTGTCATGTTCAAAGCACGGTGCTTCGTGAGATCTATAAAAATAACGGCGACATTTCTTCGTTCCTTCCAAAAGGAATTCAGCTATGACGAAGCACATTTCACTTGTATTCTTTCTATTCGTTACCGCTATACTCTTTGGTCAAGATGTGTCCATTAAGGGTTCTGGTGCTATTGCATCGAATAACAAAGTTTATGCTTGTTTTACAACAGATGCGCTGACTCAAAATTTAAACATTGTTGCGCAGACAACAGCGAATGCGAGAGGAGAGTTCGAACTAAAAATTCCGATTAAACAACGAGAGAATCTTTTCTTGTGCACGAGTAACGCGCAGACGTCTTTGTGGGTGAATCCGAAGCAAACCTATGCCGTTGAATTTCTTTCTGTGGATACCACGCTTACTCAAAACGGGTTGATTCGCAGTTGGGAGGCGAAGATTGATAACACGAGTAGTGACCGCACGAACGCGATTGTTGGCGAGATTAATTCTGCGATAGCTGAATTTTTAAGTGACAATTCTTTCAATTATTTATTGCTTAATTCTCAGCAAAACAAGGCAGCTACATCGCGCATGCAAGAGGACAATCCGAAATCGGATTTGGTGAAATTCAATTCGAAGATTGACTCTTCCGAATTTGCTGCGGCGAATGTGAATTTCCAAACGGAAATTGAAGGGTTTGAAAACAAGATGAATTTAAAATTCGGAGACTATTTCAAAAAAGATTCATTTTTATCGAACTACTTCTTTTTTGAAATGGCTTCACTTCGAGGGTTGACAAACACGCCCATTTCAATTGAAAAAGCATCGACCCATATCGACATTAAAAATCCGGCATTTGTAAAGTGGCTCGAAATGGTTTCTTCCAACTATTTAAATCCTTCGTTGAACACGCGTGATGCGCGGGCATTTACCTTACTTCTTGAATCTGCCGCATCCGCTGATCCTATTATTCACTATCTTAATCCAGACAGCACTCACTTTCCGGAAATCGAGGAACTCATTCTAATTTCAGCTCTTCGAAAAAACTATTACACGCGTGCCCACAGTCCTGCACTCATGAAAAAGCTTCTTGGGATTGTGCAGAGCACAAGTAAATTCGAAACAAGCAAGTCACTGGCGAAAGCTTGTGAGATTGAGTTTTCCGGATTGAAAAGAAACAGCGTCTTACCTGACTTCAGCTTAATTAATTCGAATAACGACAAATGGAAATTCACGGAACATTGCGATCGTAATATGTACCTCTATTTTTTCAACGAAAACAAATCGAGTCAGCGTGACCTTGCGCTCTTGAACCATATGGCTTCAAAATACAAAAATGATTTTCGCATTGTGGTTATTGGCATGCACGACAATTTCGAGTCTTTCCAAAAAACCATTGCTCCGTTGAAGCTCGAGGGTATTGAAGTTTTGTACGGCGGAAACGACTTCAAACTTATTCAAGATTTACACATTGCAACCGTTCCTTGCGCATTGCAAACGAACTTCAAAGGAGTCATTCAATACGAATACACACCGCTTCCTGCTGAAGGCATTCAACAGAAATGGGAGGAGATTCTTCGAAAGAGCAAGAAATAATGATTGTAATACTTATTGTATAAGTTACATTATTATATTGCAGTCTAAACCTTAAACCAAAACAACATGCAAAAAGCACCTAAAGGCGCATTGGCAACCTTAATCTCGATATTCTTTTTCTGGGGATTCGTTGCGGCCAGTAATGACATCTTAATTCCGGTATTTAAGAAAGCGTTGAACCTTTCGCAAATGCAATCGCAATTAATCTCGTTTGCCTTTTATGTGGCCTACACTGTGGGATCTCTTTTGTATTTCGCTATATCGGCTATTATGAAACGAGATATTTTGAATTCATTAGGATACAGAAATGGTTTGGCGCTGGGGCTGTTAATTTCGGCATGCGGAACCTTGTTGTTCATTCCTGCTTCGAACACAGCGTCTTTTGAGTTGCTTATTTCAGGACTCTTCATTGTTGGATTAGGATTTTCGCTTCAACAAATTGCAGCGAATCCATTGGCTATTCAAATGGGTGACCCTGCAACGGGAAACCAGCGTTTGAGTTTGGCCGGAGGAATTAACAATGTTGGAACGACTATAGGACCTGTTATTGTATCATTTGCAATTTTCGGAGCCATTGGAAGTGGCACAACTACTTTGGATTTAAAAGCCGTTCAAATTCCATACTTGGTTTTAGGAGCTGCTTTCGTTTTAGCAGCAGTAATGTTCAAGTTCTCTTCAGTTCCAGATAAAATTGAAACGGTAAAATCTGCCGATGACAATGCAAGTCTGCTTTCAATCTTGAAGTACCCACAATTGTCAATGGGAATGTTAGCAATCTTTTTGTATGTGGGTGTTGAAGTGTCAACTGCAAGTAACCTTCCTGAATTCATGAAGCAAAAATTAGGAACCGAAGAGAGCGCTATTGCTCCATTTGTTTCTTTGTTCTGGGCGAGTTTAATGATTGGTCGTTGGACCAGTGCTGCTGGTTCATTCAACATTT
Organism: Flavobacteriales bacterium; assembly: GCA_044349305.1. Taxonomy (GTDB): domain Bacteria; phylum Bacteroidota; class Bacteroidia; order Flavobacteriales_D; family Sanyastnellaceae; genus CAIZGX01. The sequence goes on along the minus strand of JBIKRF010000022.1, from coordinate 12,482 downwards.
CACAATCGTTGAAAAGCAAATTGAATGTTATACTTCCGTTTGCTGCTTTTGCAATTTTCATGACTGTGAACGCCATTGCTGGTCACGCGGTGAATGATTTCTATCCGTATTTAGGTTTAGTGCTCGTTCTTATTGCTGCGGATAAAATCAGTGAAGGAAATCCGATTAAGCAATTGTTGATGTATTCGCTTCTCGGAATTGCAGCTTTGTTGGTTGGAATTTTTGCAACTGGAATGATTAGCGTGTTTGCATTCATGTCAGTTGGATTGTTCTGCAGCACATTGTGGCCATGTATTTTCACTTTAGGAATTGCAGGTTTGGGAAGCAGAACGAATACGGGATCGAGCTTATTGATTATGATGATTATGGGCGGTGGATTTGTATCTGTGACTCAAGGTGCTTTAGCTGACGATGCAGTTTTGGGCATTCAATATTCTTACTTCGTTGGCGTGGCGTGTTTTGCTTACTTAGCATTCTACGCGTATCGCGTGAAAGGAATTTTGAAAAAGCAGAACATTCAAATTGGTGAAATGGCTGGAGGTCATTAATGGAGAAAGATTTGAATGCACTTCAAGCGCAAGTAGACGAATGGATTAAAACTGTTGGTGTTCGTTATTTCAGCGAGCTCACCAACATGGCTATGCTAACCGAAGAAGTTGGCGAAGTCGCTCGCATCATTGCCCGCCGCTACGGCGAGCAAAGCGAAAAAGAAAGCGACAAAGCCAAAGACCTCGGCGATGAAATGGCCGACGTTCTTTTCGTTCTGATTTGCCTTGCAAATCAGACAGGCATCAATTTACAAGAAACCTTCGAAAAAAACATGGCGAAGAAAACCGAGCGCGATGCCACGCGACATTTGAACAATGAGAAATTGAAGTAATTCAACTTCGTTGAAATAAATAAGGGCCTCCGATGGAGGCCCTTATTCTTGCAGGTTACCCTGCTCTGCCGCAAAGCAGAGAGAGTATCGTTACGCGTCGATCTTCGCGTATTTGGCATTCGCTTCAATGAACGCTCTACGAGGTGGAACCTCGTCGCCCATAAGCATAGAAAATATCTGGTCACACGCCGCAGCGTTGTCAATAGTCACTTGACGCAATGTTCTTGTTGTTGGATCCATAGTCGTTGTCCACAACTGCTCTGCGTTCATCTCTCCAAGACCCTTGTATCGTTGAACGTTTACACTTGTTTCAGAACCCGCTCCACGCATCTCCTTAATCAACACATCGCGTTGCTCTTCGGTCCAAGCGTATTCACCTTTGTTTCCTTTCTTCACTTGGTACAACGGTGGAGTTGCAATGTAGATCATTCCTTGATCTATCAACTCTTTCATGTGACGGAAGAAGAAAGTTAAAATAAGTGTTTCAATGTGAGATCCATCTACATCGGCATCACACATGATCACAATCTTATGGTAACGAAGCTTTGTAATATTCAACGCCTTACTATCGTCTTCAGTTCCAATGTAAACACCAAGAGCGGTGTACATGTTCTTGATCTCTTCGTTTTCAAGTATGCGATGTTGCATGGCTTTTTCAACGTTCAAGATTTTACCACGAAGTGGTAAGATCGCTTGGAACACACGGTCGCGTCCTTGCTTGGCGGTACCACCCGCCGAATCTCCCTCGACTAGGAACAACTCTGACTTCTTCGGATCTTTTTCAGAACAATCGGCCAACTTACCAGGAAGTCCACCGCCGGAACCTACTCCCTTTCTTTGTATGGTCTCACGTGCCTTCTTCGCAGCAATACGCGCTTGAGCGGCAAGAATAACTTTTTGTACGATCGCTTTCGCTTCAGTTGGATGTTCTTCCAAATAAGCCTGAAGCATTTCACTTACCACTTGAGATACCGGAGCAACCGCTTCCTTGTTTCCCAATTTGGTTTTGGTTTGTCCTTCGAACTGTGGCTCTTGAACTTTAACAGATACCACTGCCGTAAGTCCTTCGCGGAAGTCATCTCCCACGATTTCCACTTTCGCCTTTTCCAACAAACCACTCTTATCTGCATAGTCTTTCAACGTAGACGTTAATCCGCGCTTAAATCCTTGCAAGTGCGTTCCACCCTCGTGAGTGTTGATATTGTTTACGTATGAGAATACATTCTCGTTGTATGAATCGTTGTAAGTCATAGCCACTTCCACCGGAATAGCACCGTCTGTGCGCTCCATGTGAATAATGGTTCCGATAATCGCCGGACGGCTTTCATCTAAGAACTTAACCATTTCAATCAAACCAGCTTCGCTGTAAAACTCTTCACTTTTGAACGTGCCGTCTTCGTTGGTCACACGCTCATCTGTCAAGTGCAAACGAATGCCTTTGTTCAAGAACGAAAGTTCGCGAAGACGATTGGCTAATGTGTCGTAGTTGTACTCTGCAGTATCGAAGATGGTGTTATCTGGAAGGAAGGTCACCGTAGTACCGCGAAGATCGGTCGTTCCCATTTCCTTAACAGGATATAACGCCTTACCGCAGCTGTACTCTTGAACATATATTTTTCCCTCACGAAAAACCTCTGCCTTCAATGCAATAGATAGTGCGTTCACGCAACTTACCCCAACACCGTGAAGACCACCAGATACTTTGTACGATCCTTTGTCGAACTTACCACCCGCACCAATCTTGGTCATTACCACTTGAAGGGCGCTTACGCCTTCCTTCTTGTGCATGTCTACAGGAATACCGCGACCGTTATCTTTAACCGTGATGCTGTTGTCTGGATTAATGAATACCTGAACCGTATCGCAATGTCCAGCTAAAGCTTCATCGATACTGTTATCCACTACCTCATATACCAAGTGGTGTAGACCGCGCGTTCCAATATCTCCGATGTACATAGCAGGACGCATACGCACGTGCTCCATTCCTTCTAACGACTGAATATTATCAGCGGTATAACCGGGTGTAAGGGTATTTTCTATTTCTTCACTCATTCTCTCGTAGGACTATTAATTATCTAACTTTTTTTATTCAAATTGAAAGAACGGGCAAGCCCATTTTTTCAAGGTCCCCAAAGTTACGCAAGGCCCATTGCCGTAGCAAAAAACGGGGGCCGAAGCCCCCGTGGTTTTATGAACATTTCGTTAACAAAAAGCTGCTCTAGAATGAATAAGAAGCCCCCAAAGCTGCAAACATACGCTGGCTCGGAATTCCGCTGTAAATTGTGTATTTCTGAGACAAGATATTGTTGAACTGTAGATATCCTGAAAGGCGATCGTTATAAGTGTAGGTCGTTCTCAAATTAACATCTACAAACGCCTTCATTTTATAGACATAAGAGCCGTCTAGTTGCAGCTGAGCATCTCTACCGGTTACAGGTAAAACAGACTTGGCCCAACGTTCTCCGTAATAAATTCCTTGGAAATTAAACTTGAATTTTGAATTCAAATTATACGAAGCTTCAGCTGAGACCTGAAGATTCGGCAGTTGCCAAGCGTATTGCTGATTCGTCTCGAAAGAAGAATAAGACCCACCTAGCTTAGCGCTCCATTTTTTTCCACCTAAAACTTCTATCTCCCCTCTCAATTTGGATATTCGAAGAGCATCATAAACAACACCTTGCATATTTCCTCGTGAAGTAAAATCTCCATTCGAATAAAGGCTATCGTTTACGAAAAAGGCGTAATTCTCAATTGTATTCAACTCACCGCCCACACTGTAATTCACGCGACGAGAAATAGAACCATTCACACCACCGAACAACTGCATTTTATTGCTCTGATTTAGTAACTGAGGTTGAACAACGACGAAAGGATTTTGAGTGTACAGGCCATAATAAGTAGTGGGTGCAAGAGATCCCTTAATTCCTGCATAAGGAACAATCATACCATCGAGAATACTGTAGCTCACCTCGGCCTGAGGATAGAAATGTCCTCTTTGCTCGCCTCGAGACTGAATATACAAACCCATTCCAATCTTTACACGAAGATCTTTGTAAACGGTATAGGCACTTGGAATGAATCGAACAATTGCATTATCAAAGGAACGCGAAACTCCTGAAACATCAGTCGCATCATATGTATTTGCTTGATCAGGCGACCAATTCAATCCGTTTGAATTAAACTGATTGTAGATCATTCCAAACTCTCCACTAAAAACTTCTGTTTTAATTAGCTTGCTTGCGCCGCCGCTCACGTCTACATAATTTTCATTCGAGTTGAAAGCATCAGATGCTAAGCGATATCCGCCTTTCGCCCACCAATTCAAGTCGTTACTATCTCTGTCAAACGTTCGAACACCTGCAGTTGCACTGTAAACATTCATCGTTTGTTTGAGTTTAGAGAAATCGGGGAAATAACTCAGTTGCGACGAATCTATTCCATACCAATTCGTCACATTTCTATTCCAATTTACTTTCGCATCAAAGACATTCTTTTTATAGAATCTTTTTCCCCAAAGCGTTGCACTGTTTTCGCTAAAAGTTGTCGGAATATCTTGGTCGGGAATTACCTCCATATTTCTATTGGAACTCTGGTGACTATAACGGACACCCCAATCCCCTTTCTTCGATCTTCCATCAGAATAATACGCATCTAATTTGGGCGTAACATAACTTCCAAAAGAAACATCCACCCATCCCTTCTGTAGTTTTCTCAATTTCTTTTCCATTGGAAAATTTGAAGACAAGATAGTTGCTGGCTGCGCAAAAGAAATTTGACGCGTAGGGAGCATGTTATACTTCAACAAAGCAGCATTGGTCTCTGTTTCAACAACAAAAGGTTGATTCGAAATTTTATTTGCATCTCGAAGGAAAATATTCAATTCACCTACGAATTGTGCACTTTGAAAAAGCACACTGTCTGTTTGAGCAAATAAATTCGTGCCACCCGACACTATACATGCGACTAGCAATAATGATTTCAATTTATTCTTCATGGAACTCATCGTTTTGAATATTCTCTTCTGTATTATCTAATGGAATTTCCAGCGCTCTTGGCTTCGGATTTTCCAACTCTTCCAATTCACGTTTCTTCTGCTCTGCTCGCGCTAAAATCTCAGGGTTTTTCACTTTAGAAATTATTGCATCAAGTGTTTTTCTCGCCTGATAATAATCTGGCTTGGCTACATAAATATCTGAGAGCAAAAGGAAAGATTCATACTTCCATTTATCGAAAGATGCGTACTTCTCAATTACTTTGAACACAGACTTCTCGGCTTTTTCAAGTGAGTTCAATTTATACTCTACGTAAGCATTTTGGAATGCAGCTTCTGCGGCACCTTCTCCGCCTCGTTTAGAGACTTCGGTATAATCTTCCAATGCGCTCGCAAATTCCTCTTCCTTCATTTTCATTCTTGCTCTCCACAGATAAGCCTTGGCTCTATTTTCAGCATTAGCAGATGCATCTGCAATAACCTTATCGGCGTATTCTCGAGCCAATCCCATTTCATCAATGCTGTAGTATGCAATAAGCAACGCCATTTGTGCATCTTCAACATTTTTCTTTGATACCGCAGCACTTTCAATCTTTAGCAAATGTCCAATGGCATTTGCGTATTCTCCTTGTTGAAGGCGAATATCAGCAGCGTTGTTCAGCGCTTCTTCCGTAAAATCTGAAAATGGTAAAGCAATCACACGCTCGTAGTAGGTGATTGCTGACTCTTTATTCCCTTCGTTTTTGAAGCAATCGGCCAATAAAAAATTAGCTTCCGCTGAATGTAACGCTTGAGGATACTGGTTCAAATAAGACTCTAATTTTCCTTTAGCCTTTGAGCATTCGCCCGCATATGCAGGAGCAGATGCCTTTGCAAATACACCGTCTTCAATTTCCGAAGCACTAACGTCGGCTACCGTTAAATGAGTGATTTGATTTTGAAACTCGATATCATCGATCAATACAGGTTTCACTATTTCTAGGGCGTCGAGAATAATTTTATCGTTCCCATAGTCAACATAAAGCGTATTCCAGGTAGCCTTTACTTTTGCATCGTTTTCTTCGTTCCGATATATTAGACAAAGATTCACCAAAATTCTTCTTGTGTAGTTTGAAGTAGGCTCGTCTGCCATCAACTGAAGAAACACAGATTTCGCCTCTGCGTTTCTGCTCTCTCCTAGGTATGTAGTCCCTAATTCAAAAGCGGCATCTACCTTATACTTTGAATTACTTTCTGACTCTACCAAAGATTTAAGCAGATTTATTTTACCAGCTCTGTTTCCTTCGTACCCTTCACAAAGTGCTTTCTGAAAAAGTATATAGTCTTTCTGAGACGGACTTCCCTTGGTGTAACTCTCAATTGCTTGCTTATAGCTTTTCGAAACAAAGAAGCAATCACCTATTCGCAAATAAGCATCGCCCTTTTTAACTTCATCGGCTTCCTTCGAATCGACAAATTTTCTAAATGCAGTATTTGCATTTGAATAGTAGGGTTTAGAAGCGTCGTAATCTTTTTGCGCGACACCCAATTTAAAATAGGTATATCCTAAGCTATAATTAGCTAAAGCGTAATATTCAGAATTGAACGCAGCAGGTTCTGCAATGCACGCGAGGTAATGTTCCTTTGCTTTTGGGTACTTGTTCTGACGGTAACAAATTTCGCCCATCCAATATTTCGCCTGCGCCATCAGATACGTGTTAATCGGAAACTCCAACGATTTGGTGAAATACTCTTCCGATTTGGAAAGGCTTTCGGCTTGATACAGTTCAACACCTCGGTTGAAGGCTACTATTTGATACGACGTCTTCGCACGAATATCCTTTACCTTCATCTTATCTAATGAAGCCAATGCGCGCTCGTAATTTCTTGACTTCAAATACACATTCAACAAAAAGTCATAGGCCTCGTCGTGACGGGCAGAGTTCGGGTATTTCTCTAAATAGCCTTCAAAGGCTGAAATAGCCTCATGGAATGGGTTATACGAAAGCTCGAATGCTAATTTCGCATAGTTGAATAAAGCATCTTCTTGCACATCTAAATTATGGGTTTGTTTTGACGCCGATTCAAAAGCTGTGCGAGCGTATTCCTTTTGTTCAAGTTTCAAATAACAATCCCCAATATTGTAGTTGGCCAGTTGTGAAGTTGGTGAATCTTCATTCGTGCAATGCGAATAAGAATCTATTGCACGTTCAAAGTTTCCGTTTCGGTAATAACAGAAGCCCAATTGATAGTAATCTTCAACGGAAGGCTTCGCGGTTGGAGACATATGATACTTCTCTAAATAAGACAAGGCCTCGGCATATTTTTCTTGAGTAAAGTAGGCATCACCAATTAAATGAGCAATTTCCTCATTGGCATTTGGATAGTTGTTTTTCACATTCTCTTCAGCATTGATCAATGGCGGAGCATAAGCCAACAACTCATCGAAACGCTTCTGAACATAATAGATTTGTGAAATAAAATAAGGCACCACCGATTTAAAATCTTTATCTTCTTTCAGTTTTGTAAAAGACTCCAACGCCACTTGATAATCTTTGTTGGTATAGGCCATGTAGGCATAATAGTAGGTGGCCGCAGGCGCGTATTCAGACTCTTCATCTTTTACTTTAGCAAAATCGACCCGCGCATCGGCAAACATTTTTTGATCGAATTTCACGAATCCGCGTTTGTAATAAAATGAAGAACGCTCTTCGGCAAGAAGATGCTTCTCTTCCACTTTATTGAACCACTCGAGCGATTGCTTGTACGATTTACTCTTGTATTTGAAATTAGCCAATTCCAAATAAACACTTTCACACCAGTGTGAATCGGGGTGATTTCTAACAAAGGTGGTCAGCAGATATTCTGCATCTGGATGAAAAAGATTCATCGCACACAAGCCCTGATAGTATTCCGCGTCGGCCCGATATCCATCGTTTGCAGATGTTAAGGAAAGGTATCTCTCAAACGACTCCTTGGCTGGGACGAATTTTTCATTTTCAAAAAGATTCAGTGCTTCGCGAAATATTCGCTCGGGCACAACTTTTTCGTAAGACTTTTGAGCAAACACCGAAGCCGAGCCCAAAACAAATAAAACAAAAACCAGTGCAATTTTTCTCATAGTCACAATTTGTCAATGTGAAATTACCAAGACCACCTTCGTGCGAATGGACTAATTCTGAAACTTGCGAACGAGCAATTGTTTATGGATATTGCTCAGGGATTCCACTCCCCCGCCCCTTGGCGAACCACGACCGGATTCAAACCAGAAAAATCTACAACCGTAGAGAGTAACATTTTCGAAGTGTCTTCAAAGAAAATTTCAGCCACATCATTCGACCAATCGTCTTCGAGATCGATGGACTCAAGTGGATATTCTTCTGCGTTTTCTTTGCAATGAACACTCGATACCACGAGGGGTTCACCCAATTGGGTGAGCACGCGCTGAAGGAAATCGTGATCGGGAACACGAAGACCAATCGTGGTTCTGCGTGAAGTAAAAAGTTTTGGGACTAGACTGCTTGCTTCCAACAAAAAAGTAAACATGCCTGGTGTATGCCTTTTCAATGCGCGATAATACGGTGTTGAAATCGGCTTCGTAAATGTGGCTAAATGAGAAAGGTCGTTGCAAACAATAGAAAAGCGCGCGTTATCTAAACGCACGCCTTTCAATTGAGCCATTTTCTCTATTGCTTTTTTATCTGACAACGCACAAGCAAAAGCGTACACTGTATCTGTTGGAACAATACAAATTCCTTGCTTGCGAATAATCTGTGCCGCTGTATAATCAGCGTTGTTGTCTGATATTGAAATCAAAATTATTTCGCTTCAGCAGCTTTCTTATGATCGGCAAGGAACTGCGCCAATCCGATGTCTGTTAACGGATGTTTCATCAATTGCAAAATCACGCTTAAAGGACCGGTCATCACATCTGCTCCAATTTCCGCGCAAGCAATGACATGCATTGGGTGACGAACAGATGCTGCAAGAATTTCAGTATCGAACCCGTAATTATCAAAAATGGTTCTGATTTGTTCAATCAAATCAATACCGTCTGTAGAAATATCGTCCAAACGTCCAACGAAAGGGCTGACATATGTCGCCCCTGCCTTAGCAGCAAGAAGGGCTTGTCCTGCAGAGAAAATCAAGGTGCAGTTCGTGCGAATTCCTTTATCTGTGAAATAGCGAATCGCCTTTACTCCGTCCTTGGTCATTGGAACTTTCACCACGATGTTCTCGTGCAATGCTGCCAATTCCTCTCCTTCTTTCACCATTCCGTCGAAATCAGTTGCAATGACTTCTGCACTTACATCGCCGTCTCCTACAATTTCGCAGATGTCAACATAGTGCTTCATTACGCGATCTGTTCCTGAGATACCTTCCTTCGCCATTAAGCTCGGATTTGTTGTTACTCCGTCTAGAACGCCTAAGTCTTGAGCTTCTCTGATTTGATCTAGGTTTGCTGTGTCGATGAAAAATTTCATGGTGTAATTATTTTTTTGCAAAGTTAGCCATTCGAAGCAGGATGGTCAAACCGACTTTTCAACCAAAAGCACACACAATTTTTTAGGTCTTGCGTTGTTCTTCGTCGTGAGTATCTTTGAACCATGCGCAAAACACTTGTCATATTGGCTTTGGCCCTTCTGGGAAACTCCTGCTTTGCGGGTATGTTGCTTATTCCAATGGACGAATCGCAGCAGAACCATATTAAATCATACGGTATAGCCTACTGGGTTTTGGAACAAAAGCTTCCGATTGAATGGTTGTTGAATTACCGTGGCGGAAGTTTTCTGATGGAAAACATTCCAAGCATTCAAAAAAAGTGTACAGAACGCGGAGTGAGTTTTCAAGTCATCGCAGATGCGCAAGTTCAAGCCATTTACCAGGAGATCGCCGATCCGGAAGTAAACATGGAAAAGGTGAAGTTGGAAGTGGCTCCGAAGATTGCCGTATACACTCCGTTGGGCAAGCAGCCTTGGGACGATGCGGTGACCTTGGTTCTAACTTACGCTGAAATTCCGTACACGAGTATTTATGATGAAGAAATTATAACTGGAAAACTTCCTGAATATGATTGGCTTCACTTACACCACGAGGACTTTACAGGTCAATATGGGAAATTCTACGGCGCCTACAACATGGCTCCTTGGTACAGAGATGAAGTTCGAAACCAAGAAGCAACCGCAGCGAAATTGGGATTCAACAAGGTCTCTGAAATGAAACGTGCAGTAGCAGTGACCATTAAGAACTTTGTTCTCGGAGGAGGATTTCTGTTTACCATGTGTAGCGGGACAGATTCCTATGACATTGCCTTGGCTGCTCAAGGAACTGACATGGTGGAAAGTGTATTCGATGGAGATCCTAGCGATCCGAATGCGCAGAAGAAACTCAACTTCGCGCAAGGCTTTGCCTTTCAGAATTACAACATCATTAAAGACCCGATGGTCTATGAGTTTTCAAACATCGACGGAACAGAAGATCATTTGAAAGTAAAAGAAGAAAACGATTTCTTTACCCTTTTCGACTTTTCCGCGAAGTGGGATATCATTCCAACTATACTTACACAGAACCATACCCAGGTGATTCACGGATTCATGGGGCAAACGACTTCCTTCCGTGAAGGGTATATTAAAAGCGATGTCACCATTATGGGTGAGTCAAAGAACATCAAATGTGCGAAATATGTGCACGGTGAATTGGGCCAAGGGCAATGGACGTACTATGGTGGACATGACCCTGAAGATTATCAGCACCGCGTGGGCGATCCGCCAACAGACCTTTCGTTGCACCCGAATTCTCCGGGCTACAGACTTATCTTAAACAACATTCTTTTCCCAGCTGCAAAGCGTGAAAAGCAAAAGACATAATTTTTTTTAAAAAATTGCAACCTTTTTAAATCTCATGCGTTATAACTACCATAACGATATTCTTTCGTTACACAGTTTTAGTTAAGGTTTAGGTTAAGGTATTAAAGAACCCGGAAAACGTTCCGGGTTTTTTAATGCTCAATACTTTCGAAAACAAAAAAGAGCAGCCGAGGCTGCTCTTTCCTTTTCAATATAAAATCTTATTTCTTCGGATGAAGATGCGAGTTCTTTCTCGAGTAACCGAAATAGATCAACAAGCCAACTGCCATCCAGATAGCAGCCACCTTCAACGTTTGTGCATCTAACGACGCAATCATTGCTGTACAAACCAAAATTCCTAAGATTGGAACCAATGGAACCAAAGGGGTTTTGAATGGACGAACAAATTCAGGATTCTTCACACGCATAATCCAAACGCCAGCGCTCACTAGAATGAAAGCGAAAAGAGTTCCGAATGAAGTCAAATCACCCGCTACACTTCCTGGTACGAAAGCGGCGAACAATCCAACGAATACAAATAGAATCCAGTTTGCTTTGTAAGGCGTGTTGAAACGTGGGTGCAATTCTCCGAATGCCTTCGGCAACAAACCATCGTTACTCATTGAGTAGAACACACGGCTTTGTCCCATTAACATTACCAAAATTACACTCGAGAATCCGGCTAGAATAGCCACGTTCACGGTTGTTGCCAACCACTCGTATCCCTTCATGTACGTGCTAATCGTGTAGGTAACAGAAGCTTCTTTTCCTAAAGCAGGATCACCAAAGTCAGACCATGGCGCTACACCTGTTAAAACGTGTCCGAATAAAATGTACAAGATGGTACACACCACCAACGAACCTAAGATTCCGATAGGCATATCGCGTTTTGGATTTTTCGCTTCTTGCGCTGCAGTAGACACGGCATCGAATCCGATGAATGCGAAGAATACAATTCCAGCACCACCTAGAACACCGCCCCATCCCCAATCGAAGAAACCTTCGTGGCCTTTCACCCCTTCTGGGATCAAATATGGCGTATAGTGATCTGGATTAATGAACTGCCATCCGATTGCAATGAATACAAGAACGATAGCCACCTTCAAGAATACGATAATCGCATTCACGAAAGCAGATTCTTTGGTTCCTTTAATCAGAAGTAAAGTCAACATAAACAGGATCAACAATGCAGGTGCATTGATAATACCCGAAGACGTTTGAATAGAACCTGCCAACGTTGGAAGTTTCTCCATTTGCTCTGCAGACAAAATAACTTTTCCGTGGTGAACAGACTTCGACAAATCAGGAATCAAAGCGATTGCTTGATTCATAGCGTCTCCTGTCAAGTATTTGATACTCTCAAACGGCGAGTGGCACCATTCATAAGGAATGGTTCCTCCAAATAAATTATTCAAGTATTCGCTCCAAGCGATAGACACGGTAGCCGCGCCCAATGCGTATTCCATAACTAACGCCCATCCAATGATCCAGGCTACCAATTCACCCATGGTAACAAATGAATAAGCGTAAGCACTACCCGAAATTGGTATCATAGCCGCAAATTCTGCGTAGCACAATCCTGCGAACGCACAACCAATTGCTGCAACAACAAAAGACAAGGTCACGCCATTTCCTGAAGCTTCGGCAGCTGCAGCGGCGGTTCTAACAAAAAGTCCAGCACCGATAATGGCGCCAACTCCAAGGGCAACCAACTGAAAGGCTCCCAATGTTCTCTTTAATGATTTCTCTCCGCCTTCTGCATCTGATAGCATTGCGGCTAAATCTT
>JBIKRF010000102.1:0-8058 GCA_044349305.1 Flavobacteriales bacterium | reverse complement strand
CCTTCACCACATGGGAAAAGGTTTTTTATTTCCGGATGATTCAATAATTCTTTGTCTCGTGGTATTCTTACAGGAGAAGAAGTTCGCGTTTCCGGAGCAATTAAAAGTGCATTCGGTCCCGCGAAATTGGGCATCTTTGAATTGAAATGTTGAAGTGCTCCGATTAAACTTTCAGAAATAAACTTTGGAAACAATTCACGCAAGTTAGTGGAAGTAATACCCGGACAGTATGAAGAATCGGGAAGGGTTGAACTCTTTTTGTTGTATATAAAATCCGTTGCGCGTTGCGCTGGAGCGAATTGATTTGCACCACCCAATTCATAAGCCTTTTTTTCAATGTCTTGTTGAAGGTGCATTCCAGCGAGTGGTCCAGTATAATTTAAATTTTCGAGATCGCTTAATTTAACCTCCACGACAATGCCCGAGTTGGCCCATGGGTTATTCCGTTTACTAGGCGACCAACCGTTGGTAACAATTTCTTCTTGCGAAGTTGCGCAAGGAGCAACGATTCCGCCAGGACACATACAGAAAGAGTATACGCCGTGATCGTTGACTTGCGTTACTATTGAATAACTGGCTGGCGGAAGAAATTCTCCGCGATCGTCGCATTTGTATTGCAGCTTGTCTATTGTACGTTGGTCATGCTCAATACGCACACCTATGGCAAAGGGCTTCGCTTCAATGGAAATATTTCTTGCGTAAAGCAATTCGAAAATGTCGCGCGCGCTATGTCCTGTAGCAAGTAAAATGCTGTCGGCCTGATACGTGTTTCCCTTCGCTGTTATTACTTCTTGAATTTCGCTGTTCGAAAGATTGAAATCAACGGCCCTTTCTTCAAAGTGAATTTCTCCGCCATTGGCCAAGATGCTGTCACGCATGTTGGCAATAATTTGAGGAAGCTTATTGGTTCCGACATGCGGATGGCTTTCGGTAAGAATGTTTTCATTCGCACCGAACTGAACCAAAGTTTCAAGAATGCGAACCACGCTTCCTTTTTTGGTGCTGCGTGTGTAAAGCTTACCATCGCTGTAGGTTCCAGCTCCACCTTCACCAAAACAGTAATTGGAATCCTCATTGACTTGACCGTTTCGAGTAATTTCAACGAGATCACGTCTTCTGGCTCTCACGTCCTTGCCTCTTTCGAGAATAATAGGCTTCACACCCAACTCAAGTAGTCTCAATGCTGCAAACAATCCGGCAGGACCTGCACCAATGATAATAGCAGAGCCCTGTGCTTCATGTTGAAATACACGATGATGAATGGCAGGAAAGTCTTCATTCGAGCCTATTACAGAGATACGCAGAATGACAATTGGATTGCGCTTGCGGGCATCGATCGATTTTTTATCGATACGCCATTTAAAAGAAAGAGGAGATAAATTCAATGCGAATTGAATTTTCTCCTCTAAATAATTGAAGTCGGCCGATTGGGCAGGACTTACTTGAAGTTCAATAGTATTCATGCTGTTGGTCTATTCAACCAAAAAATATGATTAGAAAATTACGCCTTTACTGCTTTTGGAGCTTTTGCTTTTCCTGAACCAGGTTTTCTGCCACGCTTCTTTAAAACTTTTGGAGCTGCAGGAACAGCTGTTGCTGTTGTGGTCTCTTTTTTCGGTCCAGTTTTTTTCGCTCCAGGTTTATTCTTAGATCCTTTTGGACGTCCACGACGACCAGCGCCTGAAGCAGATTTAGTTGTTCCAGCTTTGCCTAAAACAGAAGCGATTTGAGCTGTGATTTTAACTTTTCGACCACGGCCAGTTTGAAGTGAAGCAATAAGATTTGCCGCGTCTACCAAGGAGTTTAGTTCTTTCTCGCGACGAGCAATCTCTTGTTTTATTTCGTTTAATAGTTTCATAAAAATAACTTTTTATTTATTAATGATTGCTAAAATATCGCGCGAATTTAAATTTAAATCCTAACGTAATGTTAAAAAACGTTAAGAAAATTTTAAGAAGGCGGCATTCGGATTACTTTAGCGGCTCAATTTGAGCATTATGAAATTCAATAAAAAGAACATTTCAAAGGAAGAATTATTAGCATTGTACAAGGCAATTAAACTGCCACGTTTGATCGAAGATAAAATGTTGAGCCAATTGCGCTTGGGTATGATATCTAAATGGTTTTCTTCCTACGGACAAGAAGCAATTAGCGTGGGAGTTGGAATGGCTATGCAAGAAGATGAGTTTATTCTTCCCATGCATCGCAACTTAGGAATTTTTACGTCACGAAATCTAGATTTAAAACAATTGTTCCTTCAGTTTCAAGGAAAGAAAGACGGATTCACAAAAGGTCGTGATCGCTCTTTTCATTTCGGCACGAAGAAACATCATGTAGTTGGAATGATTTCTCATCTTGGCCCACAGTTAGGCATTGCAGATGGAATAGCTCTAGCCAATAAATTAGAAGGTTCAGCGAAAGCTACCATTGTTTTCAGTGGCGACGGTGGGGCCAGTGAAGGAGATTTTCATGAAGCATTGAACGTTGCCACGGTTTGGGATTTGCCCGTTATCTTTTGCATAGAGAACAATGCATGGGGATTGTCTACGCCAAGTCGCGAGCAATTCCGATGCAAGCAGTTTATTGATAAAGCTATTGGATACGGAATGCCGAAGGAAGATGCTGTTCAAATCGATGGAAACAATATTCTAGAAGTTTATTCAACAGTAAAAGAAATTGCAGAGAGTATTCGGAAGAATCCAAGACCAATCATTTTAGAGTGCATGACTTTCCGTGTTCGCGGACACGAAGAGGCGAGTGGAACAAAGTATTACCCGGAAGGAATGATTGACGAATGGTCGAAGAAAGATCCGGTTGCATTGTATGAACAGTTTTTGTTGGACGAGAAATTAATTACCCCAGGAGATGTAGAGTCGATGAATTTAAAGTTGAAAGATAAAATCAACACGAATTTAAAAGCGGCCTATGCTGAACCAGACATTGAAGTAAATACGGAAGAAGAATTTGAAGATTTATTCGCACCATTTCCAAACGCGGAAATACCGGCTTCTTCAACCAAAAGGAAAATGCGTTTCATCGATGCCATTCAAGACGGGTTGCGTGAAAGTATGCGTAAGCACGATCGTTTGGTTCTTATGGGACAGGACATTGCGGAATACGGCGGGGTATTTAAAGTGACTGAAGGATTCGTTGAAGAATTTGGAAAAGGTCGTGTAAGAAATACTCCTTTGTGCGAATCGGCCATTGTTGGTGCCGGATTGGGTTTAAGCATGAAAGGCCACAAGGCCATGGTTGAAATGCAATTCGCAGATTTCGTGACTTGCGGTTTCAATCAAATTGTAAATAATCTTGCGAAGCTTCACTACCGATGGGCCGAGAATGCCGACGTTGTTGTGCGCATGCCAACAGGCGGTGGCGCTGCTGCAGGACCTTTTCACAGTCAAAGTAATGAAGCTTGGTTCTTCCATACTCCCGGATTGAAGATTGCTTATCCGGCTTTTCCTTCCGATGCAAAAGGTTTGTTATGTCAAGCGTTCGAAGACCCCAATCCGGTCTTGTTCTTCGAACACAAAATGCTTTATCGCAGCATAGAAGAAGAAGTTTCAGAAGGACATTTCGCACTTCCTTTCGGAAAGGCAAGAATTGTTTCTGCGGGAGATAAATTAACTCTTGTTACATATGGACTTGGCGTTCATTGGGGCTTGGAAGTATTGAAGGAAGAAAAGTACGCGGGCATTGAATTGATTGACCTACGCACATTGGCTCCTTTGGATTACGAAACCGTAATGACTTCAGTTAAAAAGACCGGAAGAGTTGTTGTCTTGCATGAAGATTCGCTTACTGGCGGAATTGGCGGAGAGTTGGCTTCACGCATTACCGAAGAATGCTTTGAATACCTCGATGCCCCTGTAACGCGTTGTGCAAGTTTAGATACTCCTATCCCTTTCAATGCGGGATTGGAAATCAACTTCATGGCTAACAATCGATTGAGAACAACATTGGACAAAGTCCTTTCGTATTAAGTTTTCCTGTTCTAATTTTATCGCTAATGAATAGGCGGTGGAATTTGTTTCATATTGTGCAAGCGTTTGTCTTTGCGCTCGTGACTTGCGCGTCAAGTGCTCAGGTTTCGCTTGTTGCCGATTACACTGCTCATTATGGAATTGTAGAAGGAACAGACCTCACGGGTTATGTTACCTACGACATCTACGTTTCCTTTCCCACCTCGAATTACAGACTGACTGCTTTAGGTGGAGGATTGCAGAGCAATCCGAATTTCACGGTTCAGGTTTCTTCCGATTGTAATTTCTTCCAACATGTAAATGGAAGTTATTTTTCTGAAGGAATAAACTGTTCTGATTATTCTACAAGCCCGGCATTGGAATGGGACAGTCGCTTTGCCATAGGTAGTAACTGCAACAACGCAAGTGCGCATTTGTATCAGGTTTCTTCAGAGAACAATGCCTTAAATGCTTGGGAAGCGGGAAGTTCAACATTGTTGTTAACCAACACTTTGTTTTTTCGCATGCCGAATGATGGTTCGGTTCAGTTGAATTCAGAGAATAAAATTTTAGTGGGAAGATTTACCACATGTGGAAATTTATGTGTGAAGATGGGTGTTCAGTATTTTCAGAATTATACAGGTCCAGGTTCCGCCTTTCAAACAGAAGTGGTTGAAGGATGTTTTAATAATCCTTGCGCTTCGAATCCGATTGCACAGAATGCAACCGTTACGCAATCAGGATGCACAACAGATTCTCAAACGATTAATTTGAATGCTGGTGGAAATGTTCCTGTGACCTATGAATTTTGGAATTCTACGTTGAATGTAATTGTAGCAACTGCAAATTCATTGGACGGAAGTTGTTCTTTCAATGCGCCAAGTGCGGGTTCGTTTGTCATTCATTCAGTAGATATCTTCGGATGTCGAGATACCACGAATGCAATTTCAATTTTAGAATTCATTCCGCCGAGTGTTCAGTTAATTGGAAATAATCTCACTTGTTTTCAAGATGCTTCTGGAAGTATTGAAATTTCAGGTTCAGGCGGAACAGGTGCTTTAACTGAACTTTCCACAAGCTCGGTCCTTCCATTTACTTTAATGGATTTAGATGCGGGAATTGCAAATGTTCAAGTTATTGATGAAAATGGATGTTTAGCCTCGAGCAGCATTCTGTTGGAAGAACCAGCTGTACTTCAAGCATCACTAACGCAACAAACCGACCTTATTTGTGCGAATCAATGTACGGGAACAATTGCATATTCTTCAAACGGAGGAGCAGGGAATTACTCGTTCGAACTTGTTTCGAGCGGATTGTCTGGACCTGCTTCAGGAACATTGAATAATTTATGCGGAGGAATAGATACTCTTTTAATTTCAGACGAAAACGGTTGCGTTTTTCAACTTCCATTCGAATTGAATTATCCAGACTCGCTTCAAATTCAAAGTACTATTGTTGAGCCAACGTGTTCCGAATACGAAGACGGTTTCGCGAACCTCTTTTTTTCAGGAGGAACTGGTTCTTTACTCATAACAATCGAAAATGGAAATTTCGAAATCCTTCCGCAATCTGTTGTCGATTATCAGCTGGCCAACCTTGGAGTGGGAACAATTTCGATTAATGTGGAAGACGATGCGGGTTGTTCAATCAATGAAGTATTTACGGTTGAATCTACTTTTTCTTCCAACTTGAATTTGAATACCACATCAACGGAAGAGTCGTGCTTCAATAATTTAGACGGTAGCGCTGAGGTGCTTTTTCAAGGTGGAAATGGACCATTTAGTTTTTTGTGGAATGACTTACAAGCGCAGCAAACAGCTTTAGCGACAGGGCTTGTAGGAAATCGAAACTACCGGGTTCAGGTGACAGATGCAAACGATTGTGTTTATGAAAGAAGTGTTTTTGTTCCATTGAAAGATGGGTGTATCTTCATTGCAAATGCAATTACCCCAAATGGCGATGGTTCGAATGACACTTGGGTCATTGGAGGGTTAGACGGATACGCAGATGCCCATGTTCAGGTGGTAAATAGATACGGACAAATTGTTTTCGAATCGCAGGGCTATACAAATCCATGGAGAGGAACGCTAAACAACGAAGCCCTTCCTCCAGCAGATTATTATTATGTGGTGAGTTACGACAAGAGCAAAGAACCTTTAACCGGAGTTGTATCCATCAAGTATGAATAATTTCATCATACATACCTTCGCGCAGCATCTTTCGAAGAATCTTTCAAAGAATCTTACGAAGAATCTTGCCTTTGGCATCTTGCTTTGTGCATTTACGTCCCAAGCTCAACAGTATCCTCGAAGAACGCTATTCATGGTTAACCCATATGCTTCGAATCCTGCCGCTGCCGGTGTTAATAGAGATATTCCTTTGTACACCACTTACCGTTCGCAATGGAACGGATCAAATAATCATCCGAAGACTTTTTATTTAACAGCGAATAAACAATTGCCAAACGGTTTCGGAATCGGAGGTGTGCTTTTTCAAGATAAGACTGGTGCTTATTCAACTACGGCGTTCGAATTTACCGGATCTTCACATATTGCAATTAATCGTAAACAATCTTTGGGTTTCGGTTTAAGCGGAATAGCAACACAGCATGTTTTTGATTTGAGCAACGCAATTGTTCAAGACCCGAATGATGTGGCTCTTGGCGGAGGAATAAGGCAATCGTCTTTTTCTTTCAATGCAAATGCGGGTATGATGCTTTACGGTCAGAATTATTTTTTCGGAGTAAGTGTTCCTTATGTCCTTCAACCGAAATTAAATTTTGGAAACGGAAATATAAATGAACGCGTAATCAGGCACTACCAATTGATGGGCTCATATGAGTTTAGTCTAGCCAATGACTGGGGAATTTCAACGAGTATGCTGGCCGGATTTACATCGGTTACCCGTGTTCAATTAGATTTAAACACCATGTTGAACTACAAGCGAGACTTGTGTTTCGGAATTACTTATCGTCCGTCTACTGCATGGGCCGCCATGTTCGGATGGAAATTTGAAGGGTATTCGCTTTGGTATTCGTATGAAGTGAATACAGGAATATCGCAAGCGTTGGGCTTTAGCTCGCATGAGTTTACATTGGGATATACCATTAAGGCGCCTCGTGGATTCCGTCAGAAGACGTTGATACAGAAAAGAGGCCTTCTTACGCTGTAGTCATTTCAATTTACTGTGTTATTTTTTTTGCGAATCGGCTTTTTGTTAGGCCCACTGGAATTATATTCGTGGCTATGAAAAAAATAGCATTGTTCTTCTCTCTTATTTGTGCTCTTCAAATGAATGCACAAACATGGCAAGTTGGAAACACAACACTTACTGAAAGTGATTTAGTTACAGGGTTGAGTTTACCTTGGGAAATGGTTTGGGGTCCAGACGATTTCATTTGGTGCACCACACGCGTAGGTAAGGTTTTACGCATAGACCCTTCAACGGGAACGTATTCTTCGATCTTAGACAAAACGTCTGTTGTTCCTTACAGTGGCAGCAGTGAGCCGGGAATGTTGGGTATGGCATTGCATCCTGATTTCTTGAATACACCTAAGGTATATGTGGTGTACAATTACACCCAAGGGAACAATGTGAAAGAGCGTTTATCGATGTTCGATTGGGACGGAACTGCTTTAGTGAACGAAGTTCAATTGATTAACGCCATTGGTGGAAATTCAATTCACAACGGCTCACGTTTGGTAATTTCTGCGGATCAGAAAATTATTATGTCAACCGGAGATACAGGTGACGGTGGAGTGAGTTCACAAGATATGAATTCGTTGAATGGTAAAATTCTAAGAATCAACTTAGACGGTTCTATTCCGTCAGATAATCCAGATCCAGCATCATACGTTTATTCTTTCGGACATCGTAACTGTCAAGGTTTGGCGGTTGGTCCAAACGGAATCATCTACGCATCTGAGCATGGTCAGAACAACAGCGATGAATTTAATATCATTGAGCCAGGAAGAAACTACGGTTGGCCAACTGTTCAAGGTGCTTGTAACACCACAGCTGAAATTAACTATTGCACAGCAAATAATGTTAAAGAGCCGTTAATTGAATGGTCTCCATGTCGCGCTGTAAACGGTAT
>JBIKRF010000021.1:0-29337 GCA_044349305.1 Flavobacteriales bacterium | reverse complement strand
AGCATCACCTGCATTCCGCGAATGGTAAATATTCGCGATTCTATTTCTGATTTAATGAGGTTCTGTTCCATGAAGCAAACCTATTTCTGTAAGAGAGGAATGTCAAGAAATGGTTATGCGCTTATATGCGCAGCAGAAATCCTTCGGATCAATCATCTTCGATGATCAATCTGACTTTGTCAGATCAATTGCTCCGCAATCAATAACTACGTGATCAATCTGAAAGATTTCACCGAAGGTTATATCGCAACGCGATTGATCTGAAAGATTGATTCGAAGAATTGATCACCGAAGGTGATTGAAGGTTACTTCTGTATTATCTATCGACTCAACAAAATCTATAAGTCGTTCATCGATGTATTTAAGTAGCTCATAAATCGACTGGTGAATGGTTTGAATTTCGGAATAGCTGAACTTGTTATCTACAAAGCAAATGGGTTCATTGTGATTGATTCTATTTCTGAATTGTCGAATTGCATTGAGTTTGTTAAGTATTTCCTTTCGTCCCATTCCCTGAGGTAAATCGCGAAATATTTGAATGGGCTTTCCTTTTAGAATTTTATAGTGGTGAGGTTCAAAAAAATTCGTCCAAAACCCGAAGGATTGCTCCGCTATAATATTTCCAGCGTTGATAGACATTGAAGGAGTGTTAGAATATTTCTTTTTCAATTTTTGTTCTGCCTTAAGAACTTCTCTTTTCAAAAAGTCGTTTCGTTTGGAAATTTTGGATGGATTGTTTCTGAATACTAAAGCTTTGTCGGACATGAACCCCTCTTTTTGATTTACAATCCAATTTTCATCTTGAAAGTAATTGCTAATGGCATTGTAAATTGAATTTCTAAGAACCACTTCAAAGACGCCAATTACAGGATGAATAGACTGTGTAACTAGCAAATTTTGCTTATACATGCGAATAGCTTTCTTCCGAGATGAACCAGCCGCATAATAATATCTATTTATTCGAGGTTTTGAAAAGTGTAATTCCAAATTCTTGTAATTCATTTTTGTGATTGAATTAAATCTATTTATCTTTGAATCGTGATGCTTGGTCAAGCCTCTTATTTCTCGAAATAACGTAACCAAGTGTAAGATTCAAAGTCCGCGAAAGCGGGCTTTTTTTTGTGAATTTCCGAATGGAAATCAAAACACATTTCAAATGTTTATGCTAATGACGGACTGAATTTTATCAAAAAAGACAGTATTGGCGAGGATTGCAGGAGAATTTTGAGTGGAATAATTAGAACTGCGTTGTTCCTACTTCGTAATTGGAAAACCTAAGGTTTTATTCCTACTTCGTAATGCCTACTATGTAATTGGAACTTCGTTGTTGGAACTTCGTTGTTGGAACTACGTTGTTAGAACTGCGTTGTTGGAATTGCGTTGTTGGAACTGCGTTGTTGGAACTAGGCTTTCCTTCACCGAAGATGATTGAGTATTTCTTTAACAAGCGTTGAGACAATCCTAAAACTTGATATTGATTTCTTCGCAACGATACAAAGGCTTCTATTATTTCAATACTTACAGCAATGGCAACCGAGCTTTTTAATACGGCCGACAGCATAGCAACTCCTTGTTCTGTGAATGCAAAAGGTAAGTATCTTCTCCCTCCATGCATTTCATTTGAGGTCACAATTTGTGACCTCAAGTTTTCCATTTCATTTTCAGATAATTGGAATCGAAACGGCAATGGGAATCGTTCGGAGTTACGTTTAACGGCTTGATTAAGTTTTTTTGTTTCAACAGAATACATTTTAGCTAAATCGCTGTCTAACATTACCTGCATCCCACGAATGGTGAATATTCGCGATTCAATATCCGACTTAATTAGGTTTTGTTCCATGAAGCTGTGGAACTGCGTTATTGGAAAATCGAAGATTTTATTCCTCCCGATAGCTATCGGGAGCGTAATTCCTATTTCATAATTGGAACTGCGTTGCTATTTCACCGAAGGTTTGATCTGAAAGATTGATTCGAAGAATTGATCACGAAGTGATTGATAACAGAATTAGTCCAAATCAAAAACCATCTTTAATTTTCTATTCAGACCTGATATTTCTTCGGGGTTGAGACTACCTATTGTTCCTTTTAAAAAGGCCTTGTCTAATGTGGCTATTTTACTTACTCGGAGTAATGATTCTTTTTTTATTCCAGAATGCTGATTTGCTGAGAGCTTTAAATCATTCTCATCTTTCCAGAATAGCTGGGTAGTTACAAAACAAACAGTAACATCTAAAGCAGATTCAACCAATACAACAGCAGGTCTCAGTTTAGATCCACTTAAATCTGTAAATGGAAATGATAAAAGAACCACATCACCTTTAGCCATTTCTATTTTCTTTAATATCACTCAAGTCATACAAATCCTCTTCATTTTCTAGAAACTCGAATGAAGCACTTTTTGAAGTATAAACATGAAGATTTTCACCGAGCAATTTGTTTTCGGATTTGCTTTCAATAAATTCAGCAAAGTCGCAAATCTCTTGTGCCTTGTCCTGGGGTAATTGACTCATTACTCGAATTGTTTTTTCAATTATTGCGCGATGTGTCATGATGTTGTTTTGAATTATGACTCTAAGATAAATATAATTTGATTGAATTCTCCTCAAAGAAACTCAGCGGTTTATGTCACAATTCCGTCTGATTTAATCGAACAATTCATTGCCGTCAAGGAATACAGAACGAGTTGAAGTAGCATAAGTTGGAACTACGTTATTGGAAAATCGAAGATTTTATTCCTCCCGATAGCTATCGGGATGCGTAATGGGAACTTAGTTATTCCTACGTCGCAATTGGAACTGCGTTGTTGAATAACAGTCAAAGACATTCGCGAAGCATTCGCCCGAAGGGCATTCTTAACGTTTCCGCGCGTAATTCACCTTCACCTTTTCCAGGTCTTTGGAAATGGCAGCAACTTCTTTTTCCAGTTGTTTGAATTCTGCTTTTGTGACGTATGCAGTTAGTGGGTCGTTGAGGTTGTTGAAAGGG
Organism: Flavobacteriales bacterium; assembly: GCA_044349305.1. Lineage (GTDB taxonomy): Bacteria > Bacteroidota > Bacteroidia > Flavobacteriales_D > Sanyastnellaceae > CAIZGX01. The sequence goes on along the minus strand of JBIKRF010000021.1, from coordinate 26,352 downwards.
TTTTCGTCGAAGAGTTCGGCGATGGTGACTTTGAGGATTTTTGAGATTTGTGCGACTGTGGTAACGGAGATGGTAATTTCTCCACGTTCCATTTTTCCGTAGTTTCCCGTGGTCATTCCAAGTTCATCGGCAACGTTGTCTTGGCTTAATCCGCGCATTGCGCGAAACATGCGAATACGTTGTCCAACCTTCTTGTTCATGCCTCAAATTTCCTCTCTTAAAGAGAGTTAACACAATCTTAAGCCGTCGTTTATTAATCACATTATGATTATTTTAGTATTTTCGTGGTGTTTATCAATTTATTGCACAGCATTTCCAATAAAAGATGCCTGTGTCATCAATGAAAAACTGACCTAACTGAAAATTACAACCTGAATCATTTTCGAAATGAAAACTCGCATCACATCTTTCTTCCCTTCTCTTACCTTCTCTTCCCCTTTCTTAACTTTTCTATTTCCCCTTTTCTTAACTTTTCTTACCCTTTTTGTAACGAATGTTGCAACAGCCCAAGTCCCATCTTACGTCCCCACAAACGGACTCATAGGTTATTGGCCTTTCAACGGAAATGCGAATGATGTTATTTCAGCAACAACCCCAACGCTTAATTCAGCAACTCAAACAACTGATCGATTTGGGAATACAAATTCAGCTTATTCTTTTAATGGAGGACAGATTATCAAATATTCAGGAAATAGTCCGTTAGGACAAATTGGTAATTCTGCCCAGGTTTTCTCAATAAATTTTTGGATTTCTGGAAACCTTGGCAATGATAATGGTGTGATTTTAGGTTCTTTTGGATGGGGATATATTGTTGATGTAGCAGGGAATAAACTTCATATGCAATACGTGGCGCCAAGCGGTGGAATTTGGCAACACGCATATTCACTTTCCAATATTAATAATGGTTGTTGGCAAATGGGCACAATCACTAAAAATGGAAATACAATTAAGCTTTATATTGACGGTCAACTGAATAATACAATTGTTGCAAATTATTCATTCGGATCATACAATTCTACTAACTGTTGGTTCGGTTCGCAGGGTCAAGATGGTGGAGATTTTTGGACAGGGAAAATTGATGACATAGGTCTTTGGAATAGAGAACTAACACAATTAGAGATAACTAATCTTTTCAATTTATATAATCCAATATTGAATTTTAATGCAGGAAATGATGTTACTGCTTGCGGAACTTCAACCACATTGACTGCTCCAACAGGATACGATTCGTATGTGTGGAGCAACGGTGGAACGACTAACACAACAACAGTTACTGCAAATGGAACATACACATGCACTGTTACACAAGGCGGATGCAGCGTAATTGATTCACTAGAGGTTACTTTAATATCTCTAGACGCACAAGTTAGTTCTACCAGCATATGTGCCGGAGCCCCTGTAGAATTAACTGGTTCATCGAATTTAAGTCTTAATCAGAATTCGAATTGTATTGGAAATACTGGTAGCCCAAATCCTTGGCCTTACCCTTCGGCCTTCGACGCTGGAATTATTGATTTAGGAAATATTGGCGCCCAGAGTGTATTTAGTATTTCTACATGGGTGAATGCAGGAGCTACTCAAAATGGGATATCCATATTATTAGATGCCTCCCACGGAGGGTCCGTTAACTGGGTAGTTCAAGCTTTTGGTAATAACACCTATACATGGGGAAATTTAAGTTTCACACTTACTCCGAACGTTTGGCAGCACGTTTTGCTTACCTATGTTAACGGAAGCAAAAAATGCTACATCGATGGACAGTTAGTGGCAAGTGTTTACAATCCCATTTCATATTCTGGAAGTCCTCAACTTTATTTAGGAAACTGGCCTGAAGGAGGTAGACGTTTCAATGGTTTAGTTGATGAACTTTACATTACCTACAGTGAATTGGAGTCTGCGAATTTTACTCCCTCGCAAGTTGTAAGTTCTCCTTCTGCAAATAGCTTTGGTCTATGGCATTTCGATGAGGGCTCAAATAGCTCAACGTTGAATTCCGCGAATGGGTCTACAACCCAAATTGGAAGTTGGTATTGGGCAACACGCGATGTGTTGAGTGATGCAATCATTAGTTGGAATGGCGTTGCAGGTTCTCCGCTTCAGACGGTTTCACCATTGGTTACTACAACCTATGTTTCTTCGGTAACAATGAATTCAGTTACCTGTTCTGATTCGGTGACAGTTGTTGTGAATAATCCAACTATTAATCTTGGCAGTGATGTTACTGCATGCGGAACGTTTACAACGTTAACAGCTCCAACAGGATATGATTCGTATGTCTGGAGCAACGGAGGAACTACGAATACCACAACAGTTAGTGCGAACGGAACTTACACATGCACTGTAACCCAAGGTGGATGCAGCGGGAGTGATTCAATTGATGTAACATTGATTGATGCGACTATTTCAGCAACGGATAGTATTATCTGTGCTGGAGAAACCACCACGCTTTCAGTTCCGCAAGGTGGTTCTTCAAATACGGCTTGTTCAGCACTTCCAACCAACCTTCAAACAGGACTCGTGGGTTATTGGCCGTTCTGCGGAAACGCGAACGACGCAAGTGGGAATGGGAATACACTGAATGAATACTTTGTCTCTTATGATTCCGATCGATTTGGTAATTCTAACGCATCTTTTTTCTCTAACGGCATAGAACTGGGCGGTGGCTCTTCGATGACTTCTAACAATCCAGTATTTAATATTGGACAAGAAGAATATACTATTGGGTTATGGATGAAAGTTGCGAACACGAGTCAAGTAACCCGATGTCTGTTTAATACAATTCCTCATACAGGCATAGGCATAGCATACAATGACAACAATGCGCCGGGATATGTAGTCTATGATATTGGACCGGCAAATGCCTTTTGGACAAACTTGTATTTACACGGTCCTTCCAACAATTATACACCCAATGATTGGCATTATGTTGTTGTTAAAAAACAGGGGATTAATTATTCTCAGTATATCGATGGTCAATTAGACCACAGCTACAGCAACCCTGCTGCTGCAAATTACAATTACGATGTAAATTTCAGAATTAGTGGAATTAGTCCTGAATATCAAATTTTTCATGGAAATATAGATGATGTTCATATATACAACCGTGCTTTGAGTGCGGCTGAAATTGTTCAGCATTACAATTTAACCGAAAGCGATTTTTCATCTGTATCATACCTCTGGTCAACTGGAGCAACAACTCCAATCATTGACGTTTCTCCAACTTCAACAACAACCTACACGTGCACAGTTACAGCGAATGGAGTGAGCTGCACAGATACAATTACTGTTGTAGTGGGAAATCCGGTTGCGAGTATTACGCCGAATGGAATTGTGGAAATTTGTCAAGGACAATCGATAGCACTTACAGGGAACGGAGGAGTATCTTACCTCTGGAATACTGGCGCTCCAACGCAGAGCATTACTGTAAACACAGAGGCGGTTTACACGGTAACGGTTACCGATGCAAACGGATGTACAGACACCGAGAGCCAATTGGTGAAAGTGAATCAACTTCCGATTATTGGTGTAAGCAATGCTTCTATTTGTCCAGGACAATCGGCTACTTTAACAGCTACTGGTGGTGTGAGCTATGCATGGTCACCTGCAACGGGACTTTCAGCAACAACAGGTTCAACGGTTACAGCATCACCTGCAGCAAGCACGCTGTATACGTTAACTGGAACAGGCGCTAACGGATGCACCAACACAGCATCAGCTGCAGTAACTGTGAATGCACTTCCAACCGCTACAATCACTCCTGCGACTACAACGACTTTCTGTCAAGGAGGTTCAGTAGTACTGAATGCAAATACAGGAGCAGGCTTGACTTATCAGTGGAGATTAAATGGCAATCCAATTAGCGGAGCAACTTCTTCATCATACACAGCCAATGCAAGTGGATCTTACACCGTTGTTGTGACGAATGCTTCATCGTGCACTTCAACAAGCACAGCAACCGTTGTGACGGTTAATGCACTTCCAACATCGACGATTACTCCGGCGACTGCGACTACTTTCTGTCAAGGTGGAAGTGTTGTGTTGAACGCGAATACTGGAACAGGGCTTTCATATCAGTGGAGATTAAATGGCAATCCAATTAGTGGTGCAACTTCATCTTCATACACCGCGAATGCAACCGGATCTTATACCGTTGTTGTAACGAATACATTAACTTGTTCTGCTACGAGCACTGCGACTGTTGTTACTGTGAATGCACTGCCTACAGCCAACATCACTCCAGCAACTGCAACAGTATTCTGTCAAGGTGGAAGTGTTGTGTTGAATGCGAACACAGGAGCAGGACTTTCATATCAGTGGTTCAACAATGCTTCTGTAATTAGCGGAGCAACGTCTTCATCATACACAGCCAATGCAAGTGGCTCTTACACGGTTGTTGTAACGAATACATCAACTTGCTCTGCGACGAGCACTGCCACTGTTGTTACTGTGAACGCTCTTCCAACAGCCACAATCACTCCAGCGACAGGGACTACTTTTTGTCAAGGAGGAAGTGTTGTGTTGAACGCGAACACAGGAGCAGGTCTTTCATATCAGTGGAGATTAAATGGCAATCCAATTAGTGGTGCAACGTCTTCATCATACACAGCAAATGCAAGTGGTTCTTACACAGTTGTTGTAACTATCGCGAGTGCTTGTTCTTCAACAAGCATAGCAACAGTTGTTACTGTGAACGCACTTCCAACTGCAACGATCACCGCTTCAAGCGCAACAACATTTTGTCAAGGTGGTAGTGTAGTGTTAACTGCAAACACTGGAGCCGGACTTTCATACCAATGGAGATTAAACGGCAATCCAATTAGTGGAGCAACTTCTTCATCATACACTGCGAATGCGAGTGGTTCTTATACGGTTGTTGTGACTAATGCGAGTACTTGTTCTTCAACAAGCACGGCAACTGTTGTGACGGTGAACGCACTTCCAACAGCGACGATCACTCCAGCGACAGCGACAACTTTCTGTCAAGGAGGCAGCGTTGTGTTGAATGCGAATACAGGAGCAGGCCTTTCGTATCAATGGAAGTTGAACGGAACGAACATCACCGGTGCAACGTCTTCCTCATACACCGCTAACACAAGCGGCTCATACACTGTTGTTGTGACGAACGCTTCATCGTGTTCTTCAACAAGTACAGCGACAGTTGTAACAGTGAACGCTCTTCCAACTGCGACGATTACTCCGGCGACAGCTACAACGTTCTGTCAAGGTGGAAGTGTTGTGTTGAACGCGAATACTGGAACTGGATTGACTTATCAATGGAAGTTGAATGGAGCGAACATTACTGGTGCAACGTCTTCATCATACACTGCAAACGCAAGTGGCTCTTACACGGTTGTTGTAACGAATGCATCAACGTGTTCTTCAACAAGCACAGCGACGGTTGTTACGGTTAATGCCCTTCCTACAGCGACGATTACCCCAGCGACAGCGACAACTTTCTGTCAAGGTGGAAGTGTTGTTTTGAATGCCAACACGGGAGCAGGTCTTTCATATCAATGGAGATTAAATGGCAATCCTATTAGTGGTGCAACTTCATCTTCATACACCGCTAATGCAAGCGGGTCTTACACTGTTGTTGTGACGAATGCTTCAACGTGTTCTTCAACAAGTACAGCGACAGTAATTACCGTGAACGCCCTTCCAATTGCGACGATTACTCCAGCTACTGCGACTACTTTCTGTCAAGGTGGTAGTGTGGTGTTGAACGCAAATACAGGCGCTGGCTTGACGTATCAGTGGTTCAACAATGCGTCTGCAATCAGCGGCGCGACAAGTGCTTCATACACTGCGAATGCAAGCGGACCTTACACCGTAACAGTAACGAACACTTCAACGTGTTCTTCAACCAGCACGGCGACAGTTGTGACCGTGAATGCACTTCCTATTGCGACAATCACTTCAGCAACAGCGACAACGTTTTGTCAAGGTGGATCAGTTGTATTGAACGCAAACACCGGTGCAGGACTTTCATATCAATGGCGATTGAACGGAACAAACATCACGGGCGCAACGTCTTCATCATACACGGCGAACGCAAGCGGATCATACACGGTTGTGGTAACTAATGCGAGTTCATGTTCTTCAACGAGCACTGCTACTGTTGTTACGGTGAACGCCCTTCCAACAGCAACGATTACTGCGTCAAGCGCAACAACATTTTGTCAAGGTGGAAGTGTTGTGCTAACAGCCAATACAGGAACAGGACTTTCATATCAATGGAAGTTGAACGGGACGAACATCACGGGTGCAACATCTTCATCGTACACTGCAAACGCAAGTGGATCCTACACGGTAGTAGTAACAAACGCATCAACGTGTTCTTCAACGAGCACAGCAACGGTTGTGACGGTGAATGCGCTTCCAACAGCAACGATCACCGCTTCAAGTGCAACGACCTTCTGTCAAGGGGGTAGTGTGTTGCTCAACGCAAATACTGGAACGGGCTTGACATATCAATGGAGATTAAACGGAACGAATATCACTGGAGCAACATCTTCATCGTACACCGTGAATGCAAGCGGATCTTACACCGTGACAGTTACCAATGCGAGCACGTGTTCTTCAACGAGCACTGCGACGGTGGTGACTGTGAATGCCCTTCCTGTGGCGAGCATATCTCCAAACGGATTAGTGGAGATTTGTCAAGGACAATCAATTGCGCTTACTGCCAACGGAGGAGTGTCTTATCTGTGGAGCACAGGTGCACCAACGCAAAGCATTACGGTAAGTACTGAGGCATTGTATACAGTAACGGTTACGGACATTAATGGCTGTACTGATACTGAAAGTCAATTTGTAAAAGTGAATCAACTTCCGAATGTTGCTGTTAATAACGCTTCAATTTGCTTAGGTCAATCTGCCACACTAACAGCAACTGGCGGATTAAGTTATGTGTGGTCTCCGGCAACTGGACTTTCAGCAACAACAGGTTCAACCGTTTCTTCTTCAACCACAACAACCACGGTGTATACCGTTACAGGAACAGGCGCAAACGGATGTACAAATTCAGCAACAGCAACGGTTACTGTGAATGCTCTTCCAACAGCAACGATTACTCCAGCAACAACGACAACATTCTGTCAAGGTGGAAGTGTTGTGTTGAATGCTAACACAGGAGCGGGTCTTTCGTACCAATGGTTCAACAATGCCACTGCAATTGCAGGAGCAACGAATTCTTCTTACACTGCAACAATGAGTGGTTCGTACACAGTTGTTGTGACGAATGCTTCAACGTGTTCTTCAACAAGCACGGCAGTTGTGGTAACAACCATTGCAAACGTTGATTACTTCGCAGATGCAGATGGAGACGGATTCGGAGATGTAACAACGTTGATTTCAACATGCGTGCAACCGCAAGGATATGTTACAAGCAGCAGCGATTGCAACGACAACAACGCTGCAATATTCCCAGGCGCACAGGAGATTTGTAATGATATTGATGATGATTGCAACCAGCTTATCGACGATGGTTTGGTGTTCACGACCTACTACGCGGACGTGGATGGAGATTCATTCGGAGATCTAAATAATCCACTCGATGCATGTTCGGTGCCTAATGGATATGTCACGAACAACACCGATTGCAACGACAACAACGTTAATCAAAATGCAGCTTCTGCAGAAATCTGCAACGGCGAAGATGACGATTGCGATGGTACCATTGATAACGGAATTACATTCCTCGATTACTACGCAGACGCAGACGGAGATGGCTTCGGAGCTGGAGATGTAATTAGTAGTTGCTCTGACCTTGGTGCTGGATATGTTTCGAACAACACCGATTGTGATGATTCCAACAGCAACACCAATCCAAGTGCGACAGAGATTTGTAACACAATTGATGATAACTGCGATGGACAAATAGATGAGGGTGTTCAGACGGTGTACTTCATAGACAACGATGGCGACACCTACGGAAATCCATCGGTGAGCATCTTAGCATGTACACAACCTATCGGCTACACCCCTGACGATAGCGATTGTAACGATAACAATGCTAGCATTAATCCAGGTGCGGAAGACATTGCAGGCAACGGAATCGACGAGAACTGCGACGGTCAGATTGACAACAGCATCTTCGAACTGAATGCAACCATCAACTTGTATCCTAATCCAACCCGCTCAGAGTTGAACATTCAAATTTCCAACGCCCTTGTTGGAAATGAAATGTACATCTTCGATGCCGTTGGAAAATTGGTGTACAAGCAGCAGTTGCTTTCAACGCAAACCAATGTTTCTGTTTCAAATCTTGCAGATGGAAATTACATTGTGAGGGTTGGAGAGTTGGTGAAGAGGTTTGAAGTAATTAAGTAGAGCTCGCTCTGCGAGCGGCATCCGAAATGCCCCCAGTGAAGCTGGGGGATAGTGTATAGATTAATTCTTATTCACTAAGCAATTGAACTCAACTGAATTTTTATCCCCCAGCTCTGCTGGGGGCATTTCGGATGTCGCCCTAAAGGGCTTAGGAACTGCGTAATGGGAAAACCTTCGGTTTTATTCCTCCCGATAGCTATCGGGATGTGTAATTGGAACTTCGTTATTCCTACTTCGTAATTCCTATTGCATAATTCCTACTGTGTAATTGGAATCGTCGAAGACATTCGCGAAGCATTCGCCCAAGGGGCATTCGTTGCTTTGCAACATTCGTGCTTGCACATTCGTTGCTTCGCAACATTCGCCCTTCGGGCTTAAAAGTACTGATTCAACGCCACAACCTTCCTTACCGCTTCATGCAAGTCTGCAATCGGAATGCGCTCTTGTTGCATGCTATCGCGGTGACGAATGGTTACGCAATTGTCTTCCAAGGTTTCGTTGTCTACTGTAACGCAAATAGGCGTTCCAATAGCGTCTTGTCTTCTGTATCTGCGGCCAATAGCGTCTTTGTCGTCGTATTGCAAGTTGAAATCTAACTTCAATAGATCTACAATTTCTTTTGCTTTTTCAGGAAGCCCGTCTTTCTTCACCAACGGCAATACCGCCACTTTCACAGGTGCCAAGGCCGCTGGAATGCGAAGAACCGTGCGCTCACTTCCATCTTCCAACTTCTCTTCCACAAACGAACTTGACAACACAGCCAAGAACATGCGGTCTAATCCGATAGAGGTTTCAATGACATACGGAACAAAACTTTCGTTCGTTTCCGGATCGAAATAACGCAATTTCTTTCCACTGAATTCTTCGTGTTTTTTCAAATCGAAATCGGTGCGAGAATGTATTCCTTCCAACTCTTTGAATCCCATTGGGAAGTTGAACTCAATGTCGCAAGCCGCATTGGCGTAGTGCGCCAGCTTCAAGTGGTCGTGGAACTTGTAATTTCCTTCACCCAATCCCAAAGCGTTGTGCCACTTAATACGCTCGTTCTTCCAGTAGTTGTACCACTCCATCTCCGTACCCGGCTTCACGAAATATTGCATTTCCATTTGCTCGAATTCGCGCATGCGGAAAATAAACTGACGCGCAATAATTTCATTGCGAAACGCCTTTCCAATCTGTGCAATTCCGAATGGAAGTTTCATTCTTCCCGTCTTCTGAACGTTCAAGAAATTCACGAAAATTCCTTGCGCCGTTTCCGGACGTAAATAAATAATTCCAGCATCGCCGCTTACTGCGCCGAGCTCTGTTTTGAACATGAGGTTAAACTGACGAACATCTGTCCAGTTGCGAGATCCAGTCTCTGGATCAGCAATTTCACAGTCTTCAATCAATTGCTTCAATCCTTCTAAATCGCTTTCTTCCAAAGCGACTTTCATACGCGTTTTCACCGCGTCTATTTTCTCTTGTGCACGAAGTACATTCGGATTGGTTGCGCGAAATTGTTCTTCATCGAACGCATCTCCGAAACGGTTCTTCGCTTTTTCTATTTCTTTGGTGATTTTCGCTTCGCTTTTCGCCATGTAATCTTCCAACAAAACATCGGCGCGGTAACGCTTCTTACTGTCTTTGTTGTCGATCAACGGATCGTTGAACGCATCTACGTGTCCGCTTGCTTTCCAAGTGGTCGGATGCATGAAAATAGACGCGTCTATTCCTACAATGTTTTGGTGCATGCGGGTCATTGCTGTCCACCAGTAGTTCTTGATGTTGTTTTTCAATTCAACACCCAACTGACCGTAGTCGTAGGCGGCCGAAAGGCCATCGTAAATTTCAGATGAAGGAAATACAAATCCGTATTCCTTTGCGTGCGAGATTACCGCTTTTAATTTGTCTTCTTGTGCTGCCATAACGGCGGCAAAGATAGGACAGAATGCCGGAGGCTAATGTTGCAAAGCAACGAATGCTCTTTGTAAATGGTAAGAGAAGATAAGAGAGGGTAAGAGAAGGGAAGATAAAAAACGAAGTTCCAATTATGAAGTAGGAGCATTAAAAGGTAAGAGAAGTTAAGAGAGGGGAAGAAAAGGGAAGAATTCATATTCAACACCGTCGAAGACATTAGCCGCAGGCGATCGTTCAGGGTAGAATTCTAAAAAGTGTGTCAAGAGAAAATTAGTCTTCAGACATTCTTCCCCTCTCTTAACTTCTCTTCCCCTCTCTTAACTTTATTCAGAGCGTTTCTATAATTCTCAAAAGCTCAGGTGCCAACGGCAGTTCCGGATTAGAGTAAGTCTCAATATTTTTCACTCGATCTAGAGGTGCCATCTTGAAAATGTGATTCATTCCTTCAATAACAATAAGCTTCGAATTTAGCGGGCATGCTTGGTGAAGCAATTCTGCGTCTTTCACTTGAACCTGAAGGTCTGTGGTGCCTTGGACAATGACAATTGGAATGTTCAATTTCGAAATTTCATTCGCCGGATCGTATTTCATCCAGGAGATGAGGTAGGGCTGAACGGAAGGACGAAACAAGCCGAACAGTTCCATTGGTGCGTCTTCCACCAACTTGCCTTCTTTAAGCTTTGAAATGCCTTCGTTCGCAGCGCGAAGAAGTTTTTTCTTTCCAGTAAGTTGTGCAGCAAGTTGTTCCTTCAAAATAACATCAATAGGCCTTCCGGCCCCTGCCAACGAAACGAAAGCATCGGCTTGTTCGCAAGCCAACATTCCAATGAGAGATCCCTCGCTGTGTCCAATGACGATTAGTTTTCTGAAACGCGGGTCGGTTTTCAATTGAGCAGCCCACGCTTTCGCATCTTCCACATAATTCTCGAATCGCAATTGCTCTTCGGAAATCATAGCGGGTGCGCTCTCACCAATGCCCCGTTTGTCGTAACGCAGCGAAGCAATGCCTTGCGAAGCCAGCTCGTGCGCCAACATTTGCAAGGAATTGTTTTTCATTTGCGGGTTGTTCCCGTTTCGGTCTGTGGGTCCAGAACCTGCTATAATCAAGGCAACTGGAAAGGTTCCTTTCAAAATGGGAACCGTGAGTGTTCCATACAATTCTCCGGTTGGCGTCTGCACCGATTGTTCCATTTCGAAATAACCCAAACGATCTTCCGATTGCGCGAACGGTCTACTTCCAACTAGAAAAAAAAGAAAAAGAAAAACCCCAACGCTTCGAAAATGCTCGATTCGTCGGGGTTTGAATATGTTTAGGTAGGCCGAAGCCAATGTCTTTAGATTATTGTACCGTTCTTTTTTGCTTCGGCAGTGAAACGCTTTTGCATGCGAATCCACAAGTAAATTCCGAAGAAAGCCCCTATAATGCAGATGAAGCTGAAGGTGTTTCCAGTTGGCTCCATTACATTACGGAAAAACCATTGTGCACCGTTTGCGATTGGGGTAAGGATAGATTGTAAGTTCATGATTTCTTTATTTTCATTGCGAATTTAAGCATTCCTTTTGAAAACGGAACATTTATCCTCAATTTTGCTACAATTCAAATAACATGATCCTACGGCAATTTTCAAGCAATCAACCTTACCTCATGTTTGTGTTGCCCTTTGTGAATCTTTTGGTTTTTCTTCCTTGTCTCTTCGGATACGTAATTCCTGAAGTGCCGCAGCAATTTCCTTTCGACATTATAAACCTCGAGTGCGTTCTTACTCCTTGGCTTGGCGCAGCAATTGCGTGGTTGGTTATAACCCTTGGCGCCATATTATTCAATTGGGTATACAATAGACACGAGTTTCACAACGGCCCCACTTACGTTCCAGCACTTATTTTTTCGAATTTATTCACCGTTATTTTCTTACTGAATCACAGCATCACTTTCCTTCTCGCGCAGATATTCCTGACCATGGGAGCGAACCGTTTGTTGGAAGTGTATAGACAGAAAACCGCGCTAGACCCCTACTTCCGCGCAGGATTTTGGTTTGGACTGGCCGCACTTTGTTTTCCACTTTATCTGACTTTACTGCCCATGCTTTTGGTGGCAGTCATCTTTACGCGAGGTCTGAACTTCAGAGAATACATTATGCCTATAGCGGGATTCGTATTCCCCTTCACCTATTGTTTTGCAGCGCAATACCTGCTCATGGACAATTGGAATTTCTACTTGTTCAAACGCATCATTAGTCTGAATACCCAGGACAATTGGATGATTCATTCGTATTCAAAATTATCTTTCTACGCCCTGTGTGCCTTGTCTTTGCTGTTCTCTATGCAATCGCTGGTTTCATCTGGAGACTTGAACACAAACAAAAACAGGAACTCGAAATGGATCATTGTATTCATGTGTTTCGCTATGCTCGGTTCTGTCACTGCCGGATGGTTGTTCCTGAATCACCTCATTATTGAAGGCGTGGGGCTCGGACTCATCTTCTGTCTTTCCTATTGGTATTCCAATTATCGCATGTCTCTTTTCGCTCCCATATTCTTTTACATCTCAGTGGCCATAAGCCTTTGGATATTGATTGAACAAACACAACTCATTCCTGTGTTTCAGTGGTGAAAAGTTTAACGTACTTTTGCAAAAATTCTCTTATATGAAATTCGGTGTCGTAGTTTTTCCAGGTAGCAATTGTGATGAAGATTTGGTGTATTCCATGTCGCACATCATGGGACAAGAAGTGGTAAAACTTTGGCACAAAGAACGCGACCTTCAAGGTTGTGATTTCATATTTGTTCCAGGCGGATTTAGTTACGGCGATTACCTACGCAGCGGCGCTATTGCTCGCTTTTCTCCGATTATGGATGAAGTCGTAGCACACGCGAATCGCGGTGGATATGTGATGGGAATTTGCAACGGATTTCAGATCTTAACCGAAGCGAAATTGCTTCCAGGAGCTTTGTTGCACAACACTTCGAGAAAATTCATTTGTAAGAATGTTCATTTGAAAGCGGCTTCAACCAGCGCAGTTTTAACAGCCGGATTGGATCGTGAAAAAGCCTTCCAAATTCCAATTGCACACGGAGAAGGAAACTTCTTTGCTCCAGCCGATGTGTTGAAGCAAATTGAAGACAACGACCAAGTGTTGTTCCGCTATTGCTCTGCAGACGGGGTGGTAAATGAAGATTTCAATCCGAATGGTTCTTTGAACAACATTGCAGGTATTTGCAATGCAGGTAAAAATGTATTTGGAATGATGCCTCATCCGGAGCGTGCTGCCGATTTCGAATTGGAGAACACCGACGGAAGAGAAATCTTCGAAGCACTTCTCGAAAGAATTTAATTCTAAATATTCGTGGCTTTGCCACAATCGCCTCGGCGAAGCAATTGCAAATACAATGACCAACAACAGCATCTTCCGCCGCATTCGATTTATTTACGACTTCTCTGATCAACAGATGATCGACATTTTCGCGCTGACCGATGTTATGGTTACACGCTCAGATGTTAGCGATTGGTTGAAGAAGGAAGATCACGAAGAGTATCTCGACATTAACGATGAAATGCTCTCCATTTTTCTAAACGGATTCATCATTCTGAAACGCGGACGAAAAGACGGCCCCTTGCCGGTTCCAGAGAAACGCTTAACGAATAACCTCATCTTCCGAAAGATGCGCATAGCTCTGAATTTAATTGACGAAGACATTATTCAGATCCTTGCTCTTGCAGACATGAAAATGAGCAAGCATGAACTCAGTGCCTTCTTCCGCAGCCCGACGCAACGACAATATGTTGAATGCAACAATCAGGTGATTCGGAATTTCTTTCAAGGGCTTGAAAAGCGCGAGGGGAGAGAGGCGCAGCGCGGGAAAAAAGGGTAAGAATGTTGCGGAGCAACGAATGTTCTCTGAACGAATGCACTTCGTGCGAATGTCTTCGACTGTTTTAATTACGCAGTAGGAATTATGAAATAGGAATTACGCAGTAGGAATAAAATCTCCGATTTTCCCATTACGTAGTTCAGAATGAAACGACCACGCCACAATCCGACTCACCTTATTTCCGAGTTGCATCGGAAGGATTTTCATCTCACGGGCGTCGACGTATTCGAGTTTGAGTTGAATTTTTTTCAGGGTGCTTTCTTTTGAAACGAGGGTGCTGAACCAGAGCACTTGATTAGAGTATGCAGCGCTTTGAAGAATCATTTTTTCAATGAAGGTTTCTTCTCCGCCTTCGCACCAGAGCTCGGTTCCTTGTCCGCCGAAATTCAATTGCACTTTGGTGTTGCGTGTGTTTTTCAGATTTCTGTTTTTGCGAAGATTCCCTTGTTGTGCTTCTTGAAGCGACGCATGGAAAGGCGGGTTGCATACGGTGAGGTGGAATTTTTCATTGGGAAGAATTATTCCATGAAAGATGTCGTGCGCATTTTTTTGATGACGCAATTCAATTTTATGTTGAAGCGATTCGTTCTCGTTTACAATTTTTTGTGAAGCGGCAATGGCCTTTTCATCGATGTCGGTTCCAACGAAATTCCAGTTGTAATCATGCACGCCAACGATGGGGTAGATGCAGTTTGCGCCCACACCCACATCGAGCACACGAATGTTGTTTCCCAATTTTTTATCTTGAAGATATTCCGGATTGTTCTTGTATAATAGATCGGCTACTTGGTGCATGTATTCAGCTCTTCCCGGAATGGGAGGACATAAATAATTCGCGGGGATGTCCCAATGCGCAATGCCGTAATTGCTTTTCAGCAACGCTTTATTCAGCAGCTTCACCGCTTCCGCATTGAAGAAATCGATGCTCTCATTTCCGTAAGCATTCATTTTCACAAACGCCCCTAACTCAGGAACGGCTTGAATGAGTTCAGGGAAGTTGTAGTTTTCTTTATGTTGATTTCTTGGGTGCATTTTTTTGTTCATTTTTTGTACTTCAAAAAACAAAACCCTTGATTTTCAAGGGTTATAAGGAGGTTTTAGTCGGGATGACAGGACTTGAACCTGCGACCACACGCCCCCCAGACGTGTACTCTACCAACTGAGCTACATCCCGTTTTTGAAGAGAGGCAAAAGTAAGAAAATTCTAAGCCCTTACCCCCGCGTTTGTCTTTATTTTTGCAGTCTAATTCGCGAATATGAAAATCTCTTATAAACTGCTTTCTCAATTGGTGCAACCACTTCCGTCTCACGACCTAGTTGCTGCAACCCTTACCAGAACCGGACTCGAAGTGGAAGGTGTAGAAAGCGTTGAGAAAATTCCAGGCGGATTGAAAGGCGTGGTAGTCGGACATGTACTCGAATGCGCAAAGCATCCCGATGCAGATCGTTTGTCTATCACGAAAGTGAATCTAGGTGAAGGTGAACCCGTGCAAATTGTTTGCGGTGCACCCAATGTAGCAGCCGGACAAAAAGTTTTAGTGGCTACCGTTGGAACCACGTTGTATCCTTCATCTGGCGAGGCCTTCACCATTAAGAAAAGTAAAATTCGCGGAGCAGAATCAATTGGTATGATCTGCGCCGAAGACGAACTAGGCCTTGGCGCTTCACACGACGGTATACTTATTCTTCCAGAAGAAACAGAAGTCGGAACGCCTGCTGCTGTTGCATTGAATATTGAAAGCGACGCATGTCTTGAAATTGGTATTACTCCGAATAGAACAGATGCTCTTTCACACGCTGGTGTGGCGCGCGATTTCGCGGCAGCATGGAATCTAGAGAACGATGAAAAAGTTACGCTTACCTCTACAGAGGCGAAGCCGATTTCCTTCCAACAAAAAAATTGGGAATTAGATCTTCAAGAAAACACCGAGTGTTCGCGCTATGCGTTCGCGGTAATCAAAGGAATTGAAAACCAAGAGACGCCAACCTTCATTAAGGAAACCCTTGCCGTTATTGGCGTGAAGAGCGTGAACTTATGCGTAGATGTAACGAACTATGTTCAGCATGAATTGGGTCAACCGCTGCACGTGTTCAAGGCGAATGATTTTGCGAATCAGACCATCACGGTTCGAAATGCAAATACAGATGAAGCGTTAGAAACCCTCGATGGTGTTTCGCGCAAACTCACCAGCGAGGACGTGGTTATTTCCAACCAAAACGAAGTGCTTTGCATGGGTGGTGTTATGGGTGGAAAAAATGCGGGCGTGAGTGCAGAAGATTCGTTCGTTGTTTTTGAAAGTGCGTGCTTCAATGCGGTGCGTGTGCGCAAGAGCGCGAAGCGCAATCAGATACATTCCGATTCTTCGTTCCGCTTTGAAAGAGGCGTGGCTGTAGACGGTATTCCAAATGCGTTAGCGCGTGCTTGGGAATTAATTCAAGCGGAAAATCCGAATGCAGAGTTGGTAGAAGCGCAAGATATTTATCCGGTTGCACTTCCGAAAACAGAAATTTCAGTTCAGAAAGATTATTTGAAATCGTTGTTGGGAATAGATATTCCAAGCGAAACGGTTGTTTCAATATTGAACGATTTGCAGTTCGAAGTGACTTCAACCGAAGACGGCTGGAAGGTGCTTGTGCCTTACAATCGCGTTGAAGTAACGCGTCCGGCAGACGTTGCGGAAGAGGTGCTTCGTATTTACGGATACGACAAAGTAGAGCTTCCATCGCGCATGACGCTTTCCTTGAATACCAAGGGAAAAACGGAGAGCTTGCACTTCCGTCTTGCCGACTTGCTGGTGGCAGAGGGCTACACTGAAATCATGAACATGTCGCTAACGAAGAGCAAGTACGCTGAAGCGTTTGATGCGGCCTTGGGTGTGAACAGCGTTTCGTTGTTGAATCCGTTAAGCAAAGATTTGTCGCACATGCGCAGCACGTTGTTGTTTGGTGGAATGGAAAGCATTTCGTTGAATGAAAAGCACCGTGCTACGGATCTTCGTTTGTTTGAAATTGGAAAGGAGTACCGCAAGGCGGAAAACGGATACAAAGAGAAGCGCAAATTGGCGTTGTGGTTGTGTGGAAAGGAAAGCGCTGAGTCTTGGAAGAACAACGGCAATACCTCGTCATTGGCGCAGTTGAGAGCAGCGGTAGAAAATATTTTGAATGCTTTGGGCATTCAGCAAGTCGATGTGATTTCAATTCAAGACTCTCCCATTTTCGCTTACGGAATGGAGCTTTCTTCTCAGAAAAAATCGTTGGTGAAGATGGGAAGAGTGAACGGTGCTATTCAGGAAATGACCGATGTGGAGCAAGAAGTATTTTATGCTGAATTCGATTTCGATGCGTTAGAAAAGTTGAAAGCGCAGCAGCGCAATGCTTTCCAACCGTTAAATAAATTCCCTTGGGTTCGTCGCGATTTATCGTTGTTGTTGAACAAAGAAACAACGTTCGAAAGCCTTCGTGTATCTGCTCTGAAGAGCGAAAAGAAATTATTGAAGGAAGTGAATCTCTTCGACGTTTACGAAGGCAAGAATCTTCCCGAAGGAAAGAAATCATACGCCTTGAAATTCATTCTTCAAGACGCTCAACAAACCCTAACCGATGAGGTTGTCGAGAAGAGCATGCAGCGCATTTTGCAAGGCTTGCAAACCGAGTGTTCGGCGGAGTTGAGGTAGGTTTTATGTCCTACTCCTTAATAAATTTCAGAACTTTAGTAGAGCTTGGGGATTCGATCCGTAGGTAATAAATGCCCATAGATAAATCTGATATGTCAATACTCCCAATAGTTTCAGCCTCTGATCGAATTAACTTTCCTCGAGAGTCAAAGATTGAGAATTGAGCTAAATTATCATCTCCAATTCCATTAATGCTGATGCTTTCATCAGATGGAATTGGAAATATACTTATGTTGTTTTGCAAATCATATCTTGGTATTGATAGAATAATTGATGAAAGATCAAACACTCTTACATGTCCTGAAAAGTCACCATTTCCATCATTTGCTATGGCACCAATAGCCACGGTACTTCCATCATCCGAAATATCTACCGAAGAACCTGATTCGTCACTTGCAGCTTCACCGTTAATGTTTTCACCAATTTGAGTCCACTCTCCACCGATATTTTGATAAATTTTAACGTGGCCAGAATTAAAGCCATTGTCATCATTCCATAGCGCGCCAATGGCTATAACGTTTCCGCTTGCAGACAGCGCTATAGACCAACCAAAATAATCTTCACTTGCTTCTCCATTTATGTCTTCACCTATTTGTGTCCAGACACCTCCGAGGTATTCAAAAATTCGAACAAGACCTGAATGAAGTCCATTAGCATTGCTACTCGGAGAACTAATAGCCATTATATTTCCAACTTGTGATAACGCAACTTCAGAGCCCGAATCTTCAAATTCTACTACACCATTGATGTCTCCGCCTAGCTGAGTCCAAGTACCATCTATATTTTCGTAGACTTTAACCTCACCTGTATTTGTGCCATTCTCGTCATTTTGAGAAGCGCCAATAGCTACAATATTTCCCTCTCCATTCAATGCTACCGAATTACCTAGTCGCCCTTGTTCCTGTTCCCCGTCAATGTCCTGACCTATTTGCATCCATGATCCACCTAAATTTTCAAAAACTCTAACATGTCCAGAGTTATTTGCAATGCCATCGCTGCGTGGTGCGCCAATAGCTATGATACTCCCATCGTCTGATAATGATATACTTGTTGCTGATATATCTTGAAAGTTTTCGCCTTCAATGTCTTCTCCTATTTGCGTCCAGGCACCTCCCACATTTTCATACACTTCTACTTGACCCCTCCATGAATTGTTCAAATCAGAACCAATGGCAATAATGCTACCATCTGCAGATAGTGCCAATGACCATCCCGAGCGATCGTCCGCCGCCTCACCAGCAATATCGTCCCCTATTTGCGTCCACGTACCGTCTAAATTTTCATATACCCTCACATGACCAGACCTACTTCCACCATCATTATTTTCAATAGCACCAATAGCTACGATGTTTCCATTAGCCGAAATGGCTACTGAATGACCCGAAAGGTCTCCAGAATTTTCGCCATCCATATCATTGCCTATTTGCACTTGACCAATGCCTTCAAATGTTAGGGCAAGGATTGAGATTATTATTGAAACTGCTATCTTTTTCATTTTTTAATATTGGCTCTCTTTCTAATATCTGTTTAAATATAGATGCTATGCGGCGTCAAGTGGAGTTATTTAGTAATGAAGATTGGAAACATTATTTATTTATATCATTTCAAAGGCTTGCAGACCGAGTGTTCGGCGGAGTTGAGGTAGGTAGGGATTTATTCACCGCATATTTGCGGCGAATAGAACGGTTTTTCACCGCGGGCTGCTTCTTAATTCGAAATGAAACGGGAGTGAAAAACCAAAAAAAATACCCTCATTTGTGAAATGAGGGTAAAATTTACTGAGGTGTTTTGAAGTCACCGCGCCTTAAACCATTTGTTATGATAACTGTTTGCAGCTGTCATTAGTAAATTTTGCACAGTTTGTTATTGAGCTTTCATATATTTCCTACCGTTCTTGATGTAGAGAGAATGTATTGGGTATGTTGTTATGTCCTTAATTTCTCTACCCAATAAATCGTAGTATTTACCATTCGTTAATGACGGATTTTGAGTTTCTTCAGTAATTGACACCGAATTACAGTCGTTAATATTTGTTCCTAAACGAATGTAATTCAAATTACTTTGGTCGACGAATGTGACGATGTTTCCTTCACAACTAAATACCATACTAGTAACTAAGATATTTCCAAAATGGTAATCCATAGTAATTGTATCGGTAGACACGGTATAATCTTCTGTTCCA
Source organism: Flavobacteriales bacterium (assembly GCA_044349305.1). GTDB lineage: Bacteria > Bacteroidota > Bacteroidia > Flavobacteriales_D > Sanyastnellaceae > CAIZGX01. The sequence goes on along the minus strand of JBIKRF010000021.1, from coordinate 6,396 downwards.
GGAATATGATTTCCATCTCCAGCCTCAAAGGTGTTGTATAAGGAATCGCAATTTCCTGCGGTACAATAATAGGTGAACCGTTCACCATTTTCAAAAATATACAGCGTATTGTCGAAGTTTTGCATTTTCCATTTGCCTTCAATTGTGTTGTTTTGTGAGAATGCGTTGGTTGTGCTCAATAGTAGTATAGCTCCTAGTAGTAATCTTTTCATGTTTTGTTGGTTTTTAATTGTTTAACGATTGGGCAATTGGATTGAGAGCTTGCCCTTATTTTTATCTGCTCAGTCTTTAGACCTTCTTATGATTGATTTAGTTGCATACACCCGAAGATAACTATCCTGTACACACAATTGAGTGTAAAATTTCCGCAGGTGTTTTGCGAGTCAGCTTGCATTAATCTGAAAGAATGCTGGCATTAAAAACTACATTTAATGAAATATACAATTAGGTTGGCCTGTTTGTAGACTAGCATTTTTCGAATAAAATTTATGAAGACAATCCTAACTATACTTTTTGCGTCTTTGACGCTCCTTTCTTGTTCCAAGGAGGAACATCCAAGAGTTGAATACAAAGTGAGTTCTAGTGGATCCGCATTAATTGCATATACAATGGTTACACCATCGGTGCGACAAGAAACTGTTTCAGGTAGCTGGGACGTTTCTTTTAGACATTCCAAAGGCGGCAATGTATTTCTTTCTGCTATCAACACAGGAATTGGCACAACAAGCATCTCTGTTTATGTAAACAAGGAATTGCTCTACACCGAAACAACGCAAATTCCTGGAGGTCTGATTGAAATTTCAGAAGTTTTGCCTTAGCGCATGCAAGCCGTTTGTTCTGCGGAGTTACGCTAAAGAAATTTCTACCGCAATCCCCCTCGCCTCAGCATCACTCTCGATCAACTCTTCCAACGACGGCTTCGCGATGAAGGCTGCTTTTTGAAGGGTTTTCTCTACGGTTTCTGCGATTTGAAGGAATTTAATTTCGTCGTTTAAGAATCGAGCAACAGCAATTTCATTTGCAGCGTTCAAGATACACGGAGCGTTTCCGCCTTGTTCCAAGGCTTCAAAGGCAAGACCCAAACAACGGAACACTTCAATACGGGGTTTCTCAAACGTGAACTGCGGATAATCCATGAAGTTGAAACGTGGCCAGTCTGTCTTTACGCGTTGCGGATAAGCCATGGCGTACAAGATCGGTAACTTCATATCGGGTAATCCCAACTGCGCTTTCATGCTGCCGTCTTCGAACTGAACCAAACTGTGAATAATACTTTGCGGATGAACAACCACGTCTATTTGCGAAGGCTTCAAATTGAATAACCACTTCGCTTCAATAACTTCTAACCCCTTGTTCATAAGGGTTGCAGAGTCAATGGTAATCTTCGCGCCCATGGTCCAATTCGGATGCTTCAAGGCTTGCGCCTTCGTCACCTCTGCCAACTCTTCAGCAGGCTTTTGTCTAAACGGACCACCACTCGCCGTAAGAACAATCTTCTCAATCGGGTTGTGCCACTCGCCGGCAAGGCATTGGAAAATAGCGCTGTGCTCGCTGTCGACCGGATAAATATTCACCCCGTTTTCTTTCGCCAATTGCGTGATAATTTCTCCCGCAACTACCAAGGTTTCTTTGTTCGCGAGCGCAATGTTTTTCTTCGCAAGAATAGCGCGTACCGTTGGCGGAAGTCCTGCTGCGCCTACCAATGCAGTAAGCACAATGTCTATGCTATCCATCTCTACAATCTGCTCCAACGCTTGCTTTCCCGCATACACCTTAATGTCTGTGGAAGCGAGACCTTCCTTCACTTCAGCGTATTTCGATTCGTCGGTAATGACAACGGCATTCGGATTGAATTTCAACGACTGTGCAATCAATAACTGGCTGTTGCTGTGCGCCGTTAATACTTCCACACAAAACTGATCTGGATGTTCTTGAATAACTTCAAGTGCTTGTGTTCCTATAGAGCCGGTTGAACCGAGAATAGCAATGTTTTTCAATGCGAATATTTTTTGCAAATTAAGAATAAAAAAAGCCGCTTCATTGAAGCGGCTTTTTGATCGTTGCCCGAACAGGATTCGAACCTATATAAACTGCACCAAAAACAGTTGTCCTGCCATTAGACGATCGGGCAATCTCACTTCTCCTTCGAAAAGCGACTGCAAAATAAATACTTTCTTTTCATAACAGCAAGTATTTTTCTATTTCTATCTTCGTTTTTTAAAAATAAGCCTGTGATTTCACTTCAGAACTACATCAACGGAACGTTTGTTTCTGCTGTTTCCGGACAGACCATAGATAACGTAGATCCTTCTACTGGCAAGGTTTACAGCCTTATTCCGCGCAGCGAGCAAGCCGATGTAGACATGGCAGTTACGGCCGCTGAAGCGGCCTTCCCTTCGTGGTCAAATCTTTCTGTGGAAAAGCGCTCAGAGGTGCTAATTCGCCTTTCAGACCTTATAAAAGCCAACGCCGAGGCACTTGCCCAAGCCGAAACCCTCGACAATGGGAAGCCTATTTCGCTTTCTCGCGCAGTGGACATTCCTCGCGCTGAAGCCAACATTCGCTTCTTCGCAACAGGCATTTTGCACTTCGCAAGCGAGGCTCATCCGAATACCGAATACATCAACTACACACTGCGCAAGCCCATTGGCGTGGTCGGATGTATTTCACCTTGGAACCTTCCCTTGTATTTATTCACTTGGAAAATAGCGCCGGCCCTGGCTGCAGGAAACTGCGTGGTGGCGAAGCCTTCAGAAATAACTCCGTACACCGCTTATTTATTTTCGAAACTTTGCGCCGAGGCCGGAATGCCTGCAGGTGTGTTGAACATTGTTCACGGATACGGTCCGGAAGCCGGAGAGGCCATTGTACAGCACAACGGCATTAAAGCCATCTCGTTTACAGGCGGCACCGCAACAGGCGCGCACATTGCTTCTGTGGTGGCACCGAAGTTCAAAAAAATGTCGTTGGAGTTGGGTGGAAAAAATGCGAACATCATCTTCAACGATTGCGATTTCGATGAAGCGCTTTCAACCACCGTTCGCACGTCGTTCGCAAACCAAGGACAGATCTGCCTTTGCGGATCACGCCTCTACGTGCAAAGCGGCATCTACGAAAAATTCAAAGCAGCGTTAATTGAAAAAGTTTCGCGCATCGTACCAGGAAATCCTTCCGAAGACAAAACGAAAATGGGCGCTTTAGTGAGCGAACCGCACCTGAACAAAGTGCTTTCCTTTGTTGAATTGGCGAAGCAAGAAGGCGGCACCGTTATTTGCGGTGGTGAACGTGTTGTATTGGAAGGTGAAAATGCCGGAGGTTACTTCATGCAACCCACGATTATCGAGGGGTTGAACGCTTCCTGCAGAACCAATCAGGAAGAGATTTTCGGTCCGGTAATTACCCTTCAACCCTTCGAAACGGAAGAAGAAGTTCAGGCCTTAGCGAATAGCACGAAATACGGATTAGCAGCCAGCATCTGGACCACAAACGTTACCGTGGCACACCGTCTTGCAGGAAATCTTCAAACCGGAATTGTGTGGGTGAATTGTTGGTTGGAAAGAGACTTGCGCACGCCTTTCGGCGGAGTGAAACAATCGGGCGTGGGCCGCGAAGGCGGATGGGAAGCGCTACGTTTTTTCACCGAAGCGCAAAACGTGTGTATTTCCGTTTCGAAAAAATAAGTGTCAAACAAATTCGTTTGTATCTTTCAATGCTGAAGAAAGTGGCATGAACGCATACGAACAACTCATACAACGCTTAGACGACTTCATTCGGAAGTACTACAAGAACCGCATGGTTCAAGGGCTTTTATATGTAGCCGCACTTTTCTTAGGACTCTATCTCATTCTCGTTACACTCGAATACTTTGGTCACTTCGGCCCAACGGTTCGAACCATTTTCTTCTTCGGATTTTTAGCCTCAGCTGCTTACTTCTTCGTTTCAAGAATTGCATTGCCATTTTTTTCTATGTTGAAGTTGGGAAAGCACATTTCCTACGAACAAGCTGCTAAAATTATTGGTCAACATTTTCCGGAAGTAGACGATCGACTTCTGAATACCCTTCAACTTCAATCACAACTGAACGAACATGCGGAAAGCAGCCTTCTTCAAGCGAGCATAGCACAACGCATGCAATCGTTGCGCCCGGTACCTTTCACAGCGGCCATTGATGTGAAGAAGAACAAAAAATATTTGCGCTATTTGCTTCCGTTGGTGGGCGTATTCGGCGTGTTGTTTTTAATCACGCCTTCCTTCATTCTGAAACCTACCGACCGTCTGCTGCGCTACAACGAGATTATAGAAGAAGAGGCGCCTTTCACCATGGAAATGCTGAACGACACGTTAACGGCTATTGAAAACACAGACTACGAAGTGCGCATGCAAGTAACGGGAAAGGAAATTCCAGCGCAGGTTTTCATTGAAGTAAACGGACAGAAATTTCAAATGGTGAAGAAGAGCAACATTGACTTTTCATACACCCTTACGAATGTGAAGGAAGACGCCGTGATTGTGTTTTACGGTGGGAAATTTCACAGCAAAGGATATAACCTCGATGTGCTGCAAATGCCTAAGCTGACTCAGTTTCAGATTGAAGTGAACTACCCTTCGTACTTGAAGAAAGAGAACGCTGTGGTGAACAACACGGGCGATCTATTGGTTCCCGAAGGCACACAACTCATCTGGAAAATCGCCGGTGAAAATACCTCCGCTGTTCTCTTCGAGACAGCCGCAGGTAAATTGCCGTTCGAAGAAACTTCAAACGGATTCGAGCACCGCGAAAATGCTTCGCAGAATTTTGCATACAGCGTTATTCCTCAAAACGATCAAGTGCAAAATGGAAACGCCCTGTCGTATCAAGTGAACGTAGTGGCCGACGGTTACCCAAGCATAAGCGTTCAAGATGAAACCGATTCTTCCTCGCGTTACGTTCACTATTTCACCGGAGGTATTCAAGACGATTACGGCCTTACGAAACTCACCTTCACCGCCGTTCACATGCGCGACGGCAAGGCCGTAGAAAGCGCAACCGTATTGCCCATTGAGTTTGAAGTGGGCACAACCGGAGATCAGTTTTTCCACGCAGTAGATTTCTCAATCTTCACATTAGAGCCCGGCGACGAAGTGAATTACTTCTTCGAAGTGTGGGACAACGACGGCGTGCACGGCGCGAAGAGCACACGCTCCCAAGTAAGACAATTTGTGAATCCTACGGAAGAAGAACTGAAGGAAATGCGCAACGAGCAAAGCGAAAGCATCAAAGACCAATTGGAGTCGAGCTTGCGTGAAGCAGAAAAACTTCAAAAAGAAATGAAGCAACTTGAACGCGAAATGCTCGAGAAGCAAAATCTGAATTGGCAAGACAAGAAAAAATTAGAAGACCTCATCGAGCGTCAGAAAAAATTGGAAGAGCAGGTTCAAGAAATTCAAAAGCAGAACCAGCAGCGCAACCAAGAGCAGAAAGACGAGCAGATGGCTGAAAAGCAAAAAGAGCTAGAACGTCTGATGAACGAAATGCTCAGTCCTGAGATGAAGGAAATGATGCAGGAACTTCAGAAGCTCATGAACGAATTGAACAAGGACGAGCTTCGAAAAGAAATAGAAAAGATGAATCTTTCGACCGAAGATTTAGAGAAGGAATTAGATCGCGCATTGGAGCAATTCAAAGAATTAGAAGTTGAAGAAAAGTTGAAGGAAGCTGCTGAGAAACTCAATGAATTGGCCGATAAGCAAGAGAAGTTAGCCAACGACGAATCGAAGAGTGCGGAAGAAAAACTGAAAGAGCAAGAGCAGCTGAACAAAGAGTTCGAAGACGTGAAGAAGGAGTTGAAAGAGGCAGAAGAATTGAACAAAGAATTGGAAACTCCGCAAGAGATTCCGGATACAGACGGATTGAAAAAAGAGATCGACGACGAGCAAGAGAAGTCTTCTTCCGAATTGAAACAAAACAAGAAAGCCAACGCTTCGAAGGCTCAGAAGAAGGCAGCGGAAAAGATGAAGCAGATGGCTCAAGAAATGCAAGACGGCATGGAAGCCGCAGAGCAAGAGCAACACGAAGAAGACATGGCTGCCATGCGCGCCTTGTTAGAGAATATTCTTTCGGTGAGCTTCGATCAAGAAGCCCTGATGGAAGAGACGAAAAAGACTCTTTCAAACGATCCGCGCGTGAAGACCTTAGCGCAACGTCAGCGTAAGTTGAAAGACGATTCGCGCATGATCGAAGACAGTTTGTTCGCGTTGAGTAAGCGCGTGCCCGAGATTAGTTCAACCGTGAATCACGAGATCAACGAAATCAACGCGAACCTCGATCGCGTCATGAAAGATTTTCCAGATGGAAACATGCCGCGTATTACGCAGAATCAGCAGTCGGCCATGACGGGTTACAACAACTTGGCGTTG
>JBIKRF010000101.1:0-8128 GCA_044349305.1 Flavobacteriales bacterium | reverse complement strand
GTTCTAACAAAAAGTCCAGCACCGATAATGGCGCCAACTCCAAGGGCAACCAACTGAAAGGCTCCCAATGTTCTCTTTAATGATTTCTCTCCGCCTTCTGCATCTGATAGCATTGCGGCTAAATCTTTTTTCCTCCAAAGTGACATATTACAAGGTTTAGGTATTGCACAAATATAATCGATTCGAACAAAGTTCAATTTAAGTGGTTTAAACTTTATAATTACCTCGAATGATACACACCGAAAAAGAGCTCATAGCAATTCAGATTGAAGAGATGGGAGATCAACATGTGATGACCACGATTGAAACGCCCATGCGTGAAGATGCATTCTTGTTAAGCGACGATGAAAAAATAGCTCAAATTGAGGATAAATTTAGAGACATCATGAACATCATGGGGCTGGACTTAACCGACGATTCACTTCAAGGAACTCCTCATCGCGTTGCGAAAATGTACATCAAGGAAATTTTCTCTGGCCTAAATCCCGAGAACAAACCCTCGATCAAACTTTTCGAAAACAAATACCAATACAAGGAAATGTTGGTCGAGCGCAACATTACGTTCTATTCGAACTGCGAGCATCACTTCGTTCCAATCATTGGAAAGGCTCATGTAGCATACATTTCAAACGGGAAAGTCATTGGACTTTCAAAATTGAATCGAATTGTTCAATACTTCGCTAAACGTCCGCAAGTGCAAGAGCGCCTGACCATTCAGATTGCTGAAGAATTGAAGCGCATTATGGGAACAGAAGATGTTGCAGTGCTTATCGATGCCGTTCACTTGTGCGTGAGCAGTCGTGGCGTGCAGGACTTCAACAGTGCCACCGTTACTTCTTCATACTCGGGTGCTTTCAATAACGAAGCAACCCGCAACGAATTTTTGAAATACGTTAACCTCGACAAATAATGAATTATTTAGTTATTGGTGGTTCGAAGGGCATTGGCGCTGCGACAGTAGAATTGCTCGAAGCGCAAGGACATACGGTTTACTTCACTTCACGTGAAGCGTCGTCACATGCGAACAGTTTAATTTGGAATATTGAAGACGATACATTGAATCTTCCGGAAGGATTAGTGTTAGACGGATTGGTGTATTGTCCCGGAAGTATAAACCTTCTTCCAGCCCACCGCATTTCTCACGACGTGTTTCTTTCCGACATGAACATAAACGCCTACGGTGCGCTTAAGGCGACGCAGTTGGCACTTCCCTATTTGAAAAAATCAGAGTCGGCCTCTATTGTACTCATCAGCACCGTTGCTGTGAAATTGGGCATGCCCTTTCACGCGAGTGTGGCTATGGCGAAAGGCGCATTGGAAGGATTGGGCAAAAGCCTAGCAGCTGAATTGGCCCCGAAAATTCGCGTGAACGTCGTTGCCCCTTCGCTTACACAAACGCAATTGGCCGATAAATTCATCAACACGCCCGAAAAAATCGAAGCCTCTAACAAGCGTCATCCGCTAGGCCGAATAGGCCAACCGAACGATCTTGCCGAAGCCATTACCTTCCTCTTAAGCAACAAAAGCAGTTGGATGACGGGACAGGTACTTGGGTTAGATGGGGGGATGGGATCGTTGAAAATGCTCTAAGGATGTAGTTCTATCAATCACTTCGTGATCAATTGCAAGCAATCAATCACCTTCGGTGATCAATCCTACGGATTAATCGGAACGATTGATCGCAAAGCGATTGATTCGAAGAACTAATCCCGCAGTTATTGATCCGCAGGATTGATTGCGCAGCAATTGATTCGAAGAATTAATTCGTACTTTCGCGAGATAAAATTTTACTATGGCGCTTATTGAAGAGATGAACAAAAGTGGGAACTGGCTATTTCGTTGGCGCAGTTTTCTTCCGCTGGTATTGTATGTACTGGCCGCATCAGTTATCTGGTTTGAATTAGACACAAACAATCCGCTGTTCGATAAAACGTGGGCTTGGACGTGTTTAGGCATTTCCTTTTTCGGGCAATTGATTCGTGTTTTAACCATCGGTTATACACCGAAAGGAACTTCCGGAAGAAACACAAAAGAAGGTCAGGTTGCTGAAGTGTTAAACCACACCGGCATCTACAGCATTGTTCGTCACCCTTTATATTTAGGTAACTTCTTCATGTGGTTGGGAATAATTATGTATGTTGGAAATTGGTGGTTCACACTCACTTGTTGCATGTTATTCTGGTTGTACTACGAACGAATTATGTTCGCAGAAGAATTCTTCCTTCGAAATAAATTCGGAGACGTGTACATCAAATGGACCGAAAGAACTCCGCCTTTCTTCCCGCGTTTTTCATCATGGAAATCCGCACCGGTAGAGTTCTCGTTGCGCAATGTATTGAAACGTGAATACAACGGATTCTTCGCTGTATTCATTTCGTTTGCTTTGCTCGATGCTATGAAAAACTATGTGCATTTTGGATATTTCGGATGGAAGGAAATTCTCACTCCATTTTGGCACTACGCCCTGTTTTTTGGATTCATCGTTTTCATAGTTCTTCGTAGCCTGAAGAAATACACGAAAGTGTTAAACGTAAAGGGAAGAGAATATAACGTATGATGCGTCGCTTCGAAAGAAAATCGAAACCTGTAATTTCCAACAAAGCCTACCTAAAACGTCAGCTTTATTATTTCTTTCTAAGCATTTTTCTCATTGCATTCTCTCTATTGATTGGGGTTGTTGGATATCACTACACCGGTCCTATGGGCTGGCTAGATGCCTTTTACAACAGCTCCATGATTCTTACAGGAATGGGACCTGTAAATATCATTACCAATGATGAAGGCAAATGGTTTGCGTCTTTCTACGCACTTTACAGCGGTGTTGCTTTCTTAACAACAGCCGGAGTTATGCTTTCACCATTAGTTCACCGCATCTTACACATCCTTCACGCCGAAGACGAAGCATGAAAAAACTGTACATTATTCGTCATGCCGAGGCGGAAGACCTTTACGGACAGCCCGACAGCTTCCGACCGTTAACCGAACGCGGGAACCTTCAAGCGTTGGCTTTGGGAAATCATTTGGGACAACTTCCAACCAACTGGATGGTTAGTCCCGCTGTTCGCACCTACTCTACCGCGCATACGCTTAGCACAACGCAAAGCCACAAACCCATTCTCCACCTTGAGAAAAGAATTTTCAACGCTGAACTTTCAGACTTGTTAGAAGTCATTGAACTTCTTCCAAATGATTGGAATGATGTTGTTTTAGTTGGACACAATCCGGGTGTTTCAAATTTATCTCAATACCTCACCGGAATGCAGCATCCATTTAAGAAAGGTGCCGTTGTAAAAATTGAACTCGACATAACTGAGTGGAATTGTTTGATTCAGGGCTGCGGAAAAGAAGACTTTTATTGGTTTCCATAAAGTAAAGTTGCATCTAACTTAACAAATGGCTTAACTTTGTCTCCCGTTATGCAAAAAAAGCAAGCGGTATCTTCAAAACGTTCCAAATATATCTTCGTAACCGGCGGAGTAACCAGTTCACTGGGAAAAGGAATCATCTCAGCATCCTTAGCTAAACTTCTTCAAGCAAGAGGCTATTCTGTAACCATTCAGAAGCTAGATCCATACATAAACATTGACCCAGGAACACTGAATCCATATGAACACGGAGAATGTTACGTAACCGAAGACGGTGCAGAGACCGACCTTGATTTGGGCCACTACGAGCGCTTCCTAGACATTCCAACGTCTCAAGCCAATAACATTACTACCGGAAGAATTTATCAAAGTGTCATCGATAAAGAACGTCGTGGCGAATACCTTGGAAAAACCGTTCAAATTATTCCACACATCACCGACGAGATTAAGCGTTGCATTCAACTTTTAGGAAACGCACACGATTACGATGTAGTGATTACTGAAATTGGCGGAACCGTTGGTGACATTGAATCGCTTCCTTATGTTGAGTCTGTTCGTCAATTGATGTGGGAATACGAAGACGATTGCATTAACATTCACTTGACGCTTGTTCCATACTTGGCGGCTGCAGGAGAATTGAAAACGAAGCCGACACAACATAGCGTTAAAATGTTGTTGGAAAACGGCGTTCAACCAGACATACTCGTTTGCAGAACAGAGCATGAACTCTCACCCATTCTAAGAAACAAAATTGCAAAGTTCTGCAACGTATCTCAAGATGCGGTTATTCAGAGCATTGACGCAGATACTATCTACGATGTTCCTTTGCTTATGCAACAAGAGAAACTCGACGAGGTGGCCTTAAGAAAATTAGGATTGGCTCCGAAGAAGAAGCCAGACCTAAAGAAATGGAGCGAATTTCTCACGAAATTAAAACACCCAAAAAAGCGCATTCGCATTGGGCTAGTTGGTAAATATGTCGAATTGAAAGATGCGTACAAAAGTATTGCTGAAGCATTCATACATGCAGGAACGTCGCTGGAGTGCGCGGTTGACATTGAATGGATTCACTCAGAAGGGTTGAACAACAAGAATGTTAAAGCGAAACTCACAGGACTAGACGGTGTGCTTGTTGCACCCGGATTTGGATCAAGAGGTATTGATGGAAAAATTGAAGCCATTAAATTCGTTCGCGAAAACAACATTCCATTTTTCGGAATTTGTTTAGGAATGCAAATCGCAACCATTGAGTTCGCCCGAAATGTATTGGGGTTGAAAGACGCTCACAGCACTGAGATGAAGGCCTACACGAAACATCCTGTTATCTGTCTTATGGAAGAACAGAAGAGTATCGTGAACAAAGGCGGAACCATGCGCTTAGGAGCGTACCCTTGTACTTTGAAAAAAGGAACAAAAGCACAAAAAGCATACGGTAAAATAAATATTGAAGAACGCCATCGTCATCGTTTTGAATTCAACAACGATTACATGGAGAAATTCGAGAAAGCCGGTTTCAAATGTGTGGGAACGAATCCGAAAAGTGGTTTGGTTGAAATCATTGAATTAGAAAACCATCCGTATTTCGTGGCATCTCAATTCCACCCTGAATATAAAAGTACAGTTATGACACCTCACCCGCTTTTCATCTCATTTGTGAAGGCGTGTATGAAGTAATCTTAATGTATAAATGTTAATTGAAGGGTCTCGGTTTTTTTACCCTCTGGATCTGAACAATAAACAAAGTACATTCCTGTCGCTGGTCTAATCCCCTCTGGGGTTTTACCATTCCAAAAAACACGTCCTCCTAAGCTTTGTCCTTGAAAAACAACGTTTCCTGCTGCATCCGTTATTCTAACACTACTGTTGTATGCTAGTCCATCAACCGTAATATTGCCATCGAATTCGGGTTGAATTGGATTCGGATATACACGAACATTTTTCATTTCCTGATCGAAATTGGTGGCCGTTGAAAAGTAGGATACCATTCCTTCTTCAGTTGCCATAAACACTTCTCCATTTTCTTGATTGATCGCAATATCTGAAATCGAATTAATGGGAAGCGGACTGTTTTCTTGCGTAAAATGTTCTATTTGCTGCAATCCATCTGGACTGAACAAATACACACCGCTATTTCTCGTTCCAATCCATTTCCTGTTTCCTCCGTCTATTTCAATACAAGTTATCGTTTCTGTATCGAGAAGTTTTTGAACGTTACCGTCTTGCGTAATTAATATAGGCTCTCCATCTAATGGATCCTCAGAAAACAATGAAGATTGCGAGTAAAAAACGGAAAGTCCCTGCAACGTTCCAACCCAAATTTCACCATCTAAATCTTCAATCATACAATTTACATCTTTGTTTGCCAGAGCTCCTGATCCCTCAGCCTCTGACAGAAAAGTAATATCGTCATCTGACGCATTGGAAACCGTACCGTTTGGGTTACGAACCACTATGCCTCTTCCGGCAACAATCGCCCAAATATATCCCTCTCGCGTTGGCATGATATCTTTCAGCCAATCTTCACTTGTTACATACGGGGCGCAAGAAAATGGGATGAAATTACCTTGACGATCCAGCGCTTGAATGGGCTTAGAGGAATAGCTGTTTGTTAGCCAAAGTACTCCATCCTCATCAAAGGCAACTCCGCCTACACCTGTCCATCCGGGAGCCCAAGAAAATCCTGAACCCTGAAGCGGATTATTTCCAGTTTCAACGTTGAAGTATGAAAGAGTCCCATCATTTGCGCGTTGAACAAGTCCCTCTTCCCAAGAACCGTAGAATACGCGATTATTATCTAATGGATCAACCGCAACATCGGCCATATCCGATACGCCCGGAGTAGAGTTTGCACCAGGGCCAGGAGTGTATGTTCTCCATTGATCGGCTACTCTACCCGAATAATTTCCATTCCTCCATAAATTTCCTCCGTATGGATAAATGCCTCCATGAGCGACCCACAAATTTTGATTGTATGCATTTAACTTTCTAACCGCCGCCGAAGCCGGACCATCGGGAAGAATAGTCATGTCCTGCCCATTCGACTTTTTCCCTAATAACCCAAACCCCTTATCGGCAGCCCAAAGGGTGTTTTGCGTATCACGTATAACCAAATTCGGAGTAATATTTTTCCCGTCAATTTCGGAAATATTATAGGCCATATTAAGCATTTGATCAAAGCAGGTAGCAGAGAAGGACCCGGCCAAACACAAGTAAACAGAGGAACTCCAAATTCTCCCGTAACGAATGTTTCCGTACCCAGCAAATTGAGTCCAAATACCAGTGCTTAAATCTTTTCGGTAAATTTTATCGCTCTCCTGTTCAACCCTATGTACGAAAAGTCCACCTGCAAATTCTGTAGCATCGGCATAGCCGCCACTCCCAGCCCAATCGGTTACAGTATTCCAATTTTGAAAATTGGCTAAAAACGGATTTCCTGCACTTGCCTTGCGAACAGTAGAATCGGAAATCGCGTAAATCTCATTGTTTACGACTAAAACATCATTAACTTTTTCTTGTTGACCATTCGGACCAAGAAAATAGGTAGAACGAACCTCACGTGCAGCCAGATCGACAACGACAACGCCAAATCCAGTACTCAAATACAACAAGCCATTGTATGGAAGAATGTCATATATTTTTTTGTCGCCCACTATATTACTCAATCGAATATCTGGCATGTTGAATTGCGAATTTTCTAGAAGAACATCAATATTCCCATTGGAGTATCCCACAATCACTGCATCACTTGTTGCATCGTGTTCAACAGCTGAAATACCCACGTCGCTCAATCGATTCACTTTCGACCAACGCTCGACTTCAAAAGTTTCAGGGTTATAGCTCACAATGGCATAGGGAGTTGCGGAATAGATAATATTCTTTTCGTCGAAACAAACGTCTATGACATTTCCATATGGCAAGTGATCTCGCCAAGTACCTGTACTAAATTGAGCAATAGCACTGTGTTTAACACAAAGCGCAATTACGAACAACAACTGAATGGCTTTATTTATTTTCACGAATGCTCGAACGAATTTCTTGTAAGTGTATTGCCCAAAGTAAAATAAACCGCGGACACGCCAAAAATACGCAGAGATTGACCGAAACTCTTGAATCTGACACCGAAAAAATAAGACTTCAATAATTTTTAAAAAAAAATCAGAACTTGTAGTCAACCTTAAATCGAATCGCCATGGCAAATGTTGTCTCAGACGCACTCTTCGTTCTAATCAAGAGTTTAAGCAAATCAGAAAAGCGCTATTTCCGCTTACAGCCCATGGCAGAGGACGGTCAACACCGTTTGCTATTCGATGCAATGGAAAAATTAAACGATTACGACGAAGAAAAACTCTTGAAGATTCTCAAGGGTTCTCCCATTACCGATGCAATCTCTATTGCAAAAAACAGATTGTATCATACGCTTTTAAAGTCTTTGGCATCCTTTCATCACAAGGCCACGGCCCGCGCCGAAGTCATGCGATTGCTTCAAAGCATAGAGGTGTTATACAATCGCGGACTGCATGAACAAGCCGACAAACTTGTTCATTCCGCATTAAAAATCGCCCGTAAAAATGAGCTCTCCGCTCTTCAACTCGAACTGAATGAATGGAAGGAGCGCGTAATCGAAGCCATGAACATTCCAGGGGCCGAGCGGTATGAAATGCTCAATAGTAACTACGCCGAATTAAAAGCTACTCTTTTTTCTATTCAAAATGAAAAAGAAATTGCGTGCATGAAGTGGTCTTGGTTTGCGGGTTACTACACGA
>JBIKRF010000100.1:0-8170 GCA_044349305.1 Flavobacteriales bacterium | reverse complement strand
GGGAGAGTATGTCGTCGCCGATCTTCAAAAAGCCTCAAGAGAAATCTTGGGGCTTTTTCGTGCTTAATACTTTTTGAATTGGAGGGAATAAAGTTGCAATGTCTTCTCGCGGATGTGAACCAAAGCGCTAAAATGATATAATGATATAATGATATAATGATATAATGAATACATCATATCTTATGAAGAAAAACAAAATACAAATTGGCCAAATTGTTTTTATTACACGTCTTTATTTCAAGAAAAAATAATTTGATTGAAATATAAGGGAATGGGGGTGAGCCCCCCACATTTTTTTTGTCTTACTTTGTGTAATGGAAAAAAGACTAATCGCAGGCACCATGCGCTGGGGCAGCTGGGGAGCGCAGATGAATTCACAGCAGTACTCCAAGGCCATTTTAACTTGGTTGGAATGCGGTGTTAATGATTTTGATTTGGCTAATTTATATGGTGATTATTCTTGCGAAAAGGAATTTGGAGCAGCTTTAAAACATGCGGGTGTTTCAAGAGACTCGATTAACCTTATTTCTAAAATGGGAATAGAGAATCCCTCGATTCTTCGGTGCAACGCAGTTAAACATTATAACTATTCAAAGGAACATATTGTTGGCTGTGCGGAACAATCGCTTCGAGATCTTCAAACAGATTATCTCGATGTTCTTCTTTTGCATAGACCTTCTCCATTGCTTGAGGTAAATGAAGTTGCTCATGCCATTTCGGACCTTATTTCTTCAGGGAAAATAAAAACTTTTGGAGTTTCGAACTTCCTGCCCGAGCAAGTTGATTGGTTGGCGAAACAAGTGAAGGTTGAACACAATCAGATCTCGTTTTCATTGAGCGATTATGGCGCTATGGAAAATGGACATTTGGAAGCATTTGCTTCGAGAGGATTAAACGTTTCAGCCTATTCTCCTATTTTGAATTTGATAAATTCATCGCAAGCACTGAAAGCTACGATCGCGTTTCTAGCCATTAAATATGACGTTACCCAAGCAACACTTTGTGTGGCATGGGTGCTGAAGCATTCGCTTGTTGCTTCTTGTGTAATCGGAACATCTCGAATCGATCGAATCTCAGAAGTTCGTCGTGCGTTAGATATTGATTTAGAACTTCAAGATTATTTCAAGTTGTGGGAAGCGGCTAGAGGAACGCGAGTTCCTTAATGATTCATGGTTTGACTCGACAACAAAAGAGTTTCGGAAATTGTGTCAGAGGAAACGCGCATGTCATTCAATTGTGTTTCTGAAAACTGCAACAATAATTCAGTAGGCATATTCCCAACCAATTCATCTTTTGCCATTGGACATCCGCCAAATCCGCCGAAAGCACCGTCGAATCTGTGACACCCGTTGTCGTATGCTGATTGGATTTTAATCAATGCATTGTCATAACGAGAATGAAGATGAGCTCCAACAGCGCAATTCGAAAGCGATTGTGATGCTTGGAATAATTGCTTGATACTTTCTGGCGTTGCACTTCCGATTGTGTCTGACATCATGATTTCCGAAATTCCAAAGTCATCTACCAATCGCTGAGAAAGCCCTGTAGGAATTTCTTCATTCCAAATTTCATTATAGGGGTTTCCGAATGCCATACTCAAATACACAACGAGCTTTTTGTTTCTCGCTTCCGTTTTCTTTTGAATAGCCTCCAAAACAATAAGACTCTCTTCTATGCTCTTACCGGTATTTCGAACTTGAAAGGTGTTGTTGATTGAAAAAGGATAGCCAATAAACTCGATACGCTCGTGGCTTAGCGCCTCATCTGCACCGCGCTCATTCGCAACGATAGCCAACAGTTTTGTTGACGAATTATTTAATTGGGCCAATACTTCGCGCGTGTCTTTCAATTGAGGAATTGCTTTTTCACTTACAAAAGATCCAAAGTCTAATCGGTCAAATCCGAGGGACAACAAGTGATTCAAGTACTGAACTTTTTTTTCGGTAGGAATAAAGTTGGCTATGCCTTGCATGGCATCGCGGGGACACTCGGTTAAATACAGTTCGCCGTTCATAATACAAAGGTATTCTTATTTTAGAATGAACGGTTGGCTTTGTAAGTCTTGAAATGAAATGTTTCTTTCATTCAGAATTGATTCAATGTATGCTCTTTTCTTTTTTGAAACTCCTTTGCCGATGAGCGTTATTTCGCTTTGAAATTCTTTGATGAAGATTGAATCAACAACTCTCTTTTTCAGCGCTTCATTGAGCAGTAATATTTCAGGTTTTTTCCTCGATTGAATAGTTCCTATGGAAGTGATTTTTCCATATTCATTCAATTCGAAATAAGTAGGGAAGGGGACAGTTCGGATGTTTTGTGAAGCTCGGTTTTGCTGACATTTCCATAAATGTAATTTGCTTAAATATTTTTGAGATATTGTGTCAATGTCGCAAGCCAAAATCATTTCCTTTTCATTTGCGATCAAGAGCAAATTGGATTGGTAATAAGTGAACAGAAGATTTGATTTAGCAGGAGGTACATAGCAAGAAAAAATAAATAACAACAATGAAATTCCAGCTAAATGGAGCGTCTGTTTCCGTTTGAAAAACACAAACAGTGTTATGGATAGAATTATCAGATAAGCGAGGAAGAGCTGGTTTTGATTGAAATTAATTTTTGAGATTTGAGCATTGGGCAAGAGATGAATCAGGTGTATGAATTGATTCATGGAAGTAGTTGTGGTATTGAGCAATAAGGTGACGAAATTTCCAATTAATGGAATTTCGGAAAAGAACATGAATGCGATGCCTAAATACATGATGATAGTTGACCAAGGAACGAGAATCAGATTCGCTAAAATGAAATAGGAGGGGAAGGAGTGGAAGATATAAAGGGTAATTGGCAATGTAGTTAATGTTGCAGATAACGTTATGCTCGTGGAAGAGATAAGGTAATATCCGATTTTGTTTTCGGTATAGCATGCCCGCATTATAAGCGGATGAATCAGTACAATGCCGAGAACAGCTGAAAGGGAAAGAAGGAATCCTAGGTTGTAAATAAGATAGGGCTGGAAATAGAGTATGAGTAGTGAAGATCCAGCAATGGTGTTGCCGGTATTTCTAGATAGTAGGAAGCAGTCAGACAAAACGAAAAACGAGAACATGCAACACGCTCGAACTACGCTAGCCGAGAATCCGGTTATTGCGCCATATCCCCAGAGCAATGTCATGGCTAGAACAAAGGTTAGCCATTTACGCTTCTTTCTAAAAACCAATTTTAAAATGAAAAGAATGAGTTCGTAGATAAGCGCGACATGCATGCCTGATACAGCAAGTATATGTACCACTCCCGCAACTGAATAGTCTGCTGTAATGTCTTTTGAGAGAAGACTCGTTTCTCCGAGCAAGAGTGCAGATAGTATTGCCGCAGCGGCTGAGTCTGGAATTGCTGAAGTTATTTTTTTTTGAAGTTGTGATTGTATTTTTTGAGGAAGGAATTGTGTGTGGTTTTCTTGTGTTTCAGCTTTATTAATGACCTGTGTAACTTGAAGTTCATGTGTGATGCCATTGGCGAGCATTTGTTTTTTTTGGTTGAAAAGCCAAGGGAGTTTTGGCGGTGCTATTTCCTGAAATTCACCGATAACCAGGAGTTCGTCGCTGGTTTGAAGCGAGTCGTTGTTTTCAATTTCAACCAGAAAATCGTGTGCAGCAAAGGTTCCAATGTATTGGTTCGCACGAAGTTTTTTTTCAATGTAAAATTCAACTTGAAGTTCTCCTTTGGGTAAATCAAATGATCTGTTTTTAAAATTAATGACGGTAATACTTCCAAATAGAAAAGAGACCATTAGAATTACGACTGTTTGAATAAATGGAAATTTTCTTTTCAGGTTTAACCATATGGCGATTGCGAGTAAAAGGAAAAACGGATAACTGAATTCGATTGAATGAAAGTCAAATTCAAAAGACAGAACAATTCCTGAAACGAAGAAAAGACAGATAAGCACCAGAGGCGCTCTACGAAGAAAGGCGAGCATGATTTTTCGATTTTATTCGGAAAGTAGCTTGGAATCTAATTGCTGAAAATTATGCTTATGCTTCAAAAAGAAGGAAACCAAGATGCTGCCTCGGTATTGGCCGCATAAATTGGGTGTTTTCCAGAATTTTTTTTCTGTGTTTCGAAGCTTGATGTAGTAGAAAAATTTCGAGTAGAAGTGAAAATGTGCTTTGAGTACTGCGAAGAAATAAGCGAAATTTCCTTCAGTTAAAAAGCGAATGCCTGCAATTCCATCTAAAATCATTCTTCTTAAAATGAAAGGCAATAGGGCAGAAGAACGGTGATTCTTCAACAAGAGAAAAAGATTGTTTCTAAAGTTGAGGTAGGTTTTAAAAGAACTTTGACGGTCTAAAGTTCCTCCGCCAATGTGATACACTTTAGCCTCGCCACAAACCCCAATTTTGTATCCGCGATTTTTCAATCTCCAGCACAAGTCTATTTCTTCCATGTGAGCGAAAAAGGTTCCGTCGAATCCGTTAACTTCTTTCCATGCGGAAGATTTAATGGTCAGAGCGGCTCCACTGGCCCAAAAGACTTCGCGGTTTGTGTTGTATTGACCGGTGTTTTTTTCGAACGCATAAAAGATTCTCCCAGCACAAAAGGCAAATCCATCTTTATCGAGGTATCCTCCGGCGGCACCTGCATATTCAAAGCAGTCTTGTTCGGCATAACTTAAAATAAGCGGAGCACATGCGACAAGTTTCGGGTCTGAATTGAGATAGGTAATTTGCGGAGCGAGCCAATTCTCGGGAACTTCAACATCGCTGTTCAACAAAACAAGATACTCGTAATCTAAATTTTGCAATCCCCTGTTGTAACCTTCTGCAAACCCGTAGTTTTTGTCGAGAACAACGGCTTGAACATTTTCAAATTCAGTCTTCAAAAGTTGAACAGAATCATCAGATGAGCAATTGTCAATGACAATAACATCTGCTTCGGGAGAGTTCGAGATTACAGATGGTAAAAAACGTTTAAGATATTTTGCTCCGTTCCAATTAAGAATAACAACGGCAATGTTTTTCGCGCGTTTCATTTCATTAATGCGGATTGTACCAGAGATCTTCGAGTTCGTCACCGCTGTATGGGTCTCTGTTTTGATTGTTGCCAATTCTACCTGTATTTGCGGGGTCGTTCATTTGCCTTGAACGCACGAGGTTTTTCCAATCATAGTTTCTTGTTTCATTTGGAATGTCAGAATGAAGAAGTTCCATGTCGTAATTCAACGAGGTGTTATAGAAAAGAAATCTTCTGTCGCGCATACCTGTGTTAGTGGTGTAGTAGTGCCAAATTTCGAAAGGCCAATAATCAGGGTCGTTGTTTCGAACGATTCGTGTACTTGGTTTACCATATTGAAGATATACACGTCCGCGGTCTGTTTGCCAGCCCGCTTTAATTTTCGTTCCGAATTCTTTTTGAACAGCAAGTACTTCTTTGTAATATTCGTTCCATGCATTTTCAGGATTTGCTGAATTTCTTCTGTACCAAAAAGTGTACATAAAGCTTTGACGAGTTTTGAAATCGGCTTTACTTAAAATGTTGTCGATTGTATTTCGTTCAACGCTTTCTGCTATAGGCAAGCAGGACTGGATGTGCGCGTACAGCGAGTCACTGTTTGTATATCTCGATACAAATGTGTTAGAAATGTCCATACTGCTTGGTGGCGCATAGGAGTCTTCCAATATTTTATTTCTTGTGAAATTACGAAACTGGGTGCAAACAACTTTCCCTTCACGATCGAGCATTTCTAACTTCACTTTGTAATCTCCAGAAATTAGATTGCTAATGTCAATGGTGTGAAGGATAGGAAGTACCTCATCAGCTTCCGCACGAATGATTCTTTTGGTATTTGGTATTTCGTTTTGAAGTGCATCTGAGAGGCCAATGCTATATGCGAAACTTATTTTTTTTCCTAGAAGTTTTCTTGAGTTGTAGAGTTCAGCATATAAAATTAATCCGTCTAAAGAAGTCGGGTAGTAGTTCGAGACATAAGGGATTAGATCATAGCCGGCCTTGCTGAAAGCGTTCTCTTGTATGGTATTCGTGAAAGCACTTACAAATGCGATGTCTGAAAAGAAGCACCCTTCGGAAAGATGAGAAATTTCAATGGTTTCATTGTGAATGAGTGGAGCAGAGAGCGAGTCGTTCGCATCTGAAATTTCTATTGAAAGTTGGTAAGTTCCGTCTGCTAATGGAAATCTTTCTACGGACATGAAATCGGTTGCTTTCGGCAGAATAGATGGTGTGCTGCTTGCGTTGAATTTAGCAAATTGAAAGACTTTCGTTCCTTGAGAAAGGAAGACATTGCATTTGGCTTGAGCGATGTATTGTCCGTCTTTATTCTTAACCGTCTTCATGGATTTCCCTTCAAAGGAAAAAACAACTTCAAGGTAGGGACCTGTTTCAGAATTATAAAAAGTTTGGTGGTCAATGAATACGCGAATTGCGAATGAATTCAAAGAGAGCAACAAACATGAAATAAAGAGAAGTATTTGTCTCATGGTTGCAAAGATGCGAACGAAACGAAGAAAAAAATAATAAGAAATTGAATTGATTATCTTCCTATGACGCGGTGCAAGTCGTCAATGGCTAAATCCCAAAGCATTCGAGCATCTTCCTCATCGCCTGACTCGCAGAAATCGGTAATGATTAAAGCCACTTCATTGGTCATTTCATCAATCTTAATGCGCATTTCAAAGAAAGTATTCGCATATTCGGACTCGTCCCACTGCCAGCGAATGAACTGATTTTTTTTAGAAGATAAGAGCTTTGCTTTTCTTTCTTCGTCATCCCATTTGAATTGAAAAGATTCACCTTTTTGATTCACCGAATCGGCGAACCATTCTTCAAGGCTACTTGGATTACTAATGCAATTGTATAAGATATGTGCAGAGCTATGCACGAGATATTCTATTTCAAATTGAATTTTGCTCATATAAAACTTGTAAAGGTGTTTTAAAGATACGAAATCCAACTAAACTATTCGCAAATAAAGGATTAAGTTTTTTACTTCTCTATCGCGTAGGATTTTTTCCAACACGATTTTCCATTTTTATTGATGAGATCAATATTCAATGTTCTTTCTTTCGCAGTGCCAATAAATGAAATGAGGGCGAAATTCTGTTCTCCAACAAAAGTTCCTTCAACACGATTGGAATTTATTTCCTTGCTGTTGCTGTATGGCTTGCTAGCTAAGGGAGAAGCGGTGATATCTAAAACACGAATGTTGCCACTGAGCTTTAGCTCGGAGAGCTCAGAGAAATGTCTGTCGCCTGTCAAGAAAACAACATTTTTAATGTTATTCTTCGCAAGAAGATTGAGCAAGTAATTTCTTTCTTCTACGTAGTTCGCGTAATTCTCAAAGTCGGCAACAGACGAAAGAACCTGACTGCCAACCGCAATAAGTTTGAAAGAAGCTTTGCTTGATTTTAGATCCTCAATGAGCCATTGAATCTGTTCTTTGCCGAGCATTTGTGGGGTAACGCCTTCGGTCCCCGGTGGAATTCTGAAACTGCGATTGTCCAATAAGTATAAATCGACATCGTTTATAGTCACTTTTCCAGTGATGCAGTTGTTTTCATTTTTTGGAAAACCATAATTTGAATTACCCCACATTTCTTTGAATGCGGCCAAACTCTCTTTTTTATATTGAAAGGAAGAGTGACTGTCATTCGGACCAAAGTCATGATCATCCCAAACGGCGTATTGCGGACACGTGGAAAGTAGTTTGCGAATGGAAGGAATCTCACGTGCTTTGATGTAGCGATTCTCCAAATTGGTTTGGGTTTCAAAGTCGCCTTCGCGCAAGTATATGTTGTCTCCGCCCCAGATCATTGCATTGGGTTTGAGAGATGAAATGACATTGAATATGGAGTCAGTTTGCCCGTATGGTTTGCCTGGGCGATCGAATTCAGTGTCGTTTACGTAGGTGCAACTTCCGAATGCAATTGAAAAAGGGGGAGCGTCTTTTCGCCATTGCCAAAGTTCTTGCGTAGTAAACTCGTACACTTTCGATTGATAGTTTTTTCCTTTTAGAAAAAATGTGTACAAGGTTCCGGGTTGAAGAGCGGATAGTATTGCTTTTCGAGAATGATTGTTTTCATTCGAAAATGCGAATGAAATTTCTCCGCCAATTTGAGTAGAAGGGTTTGAATAAAGTAAAGAAACTTTTTCATCGTCA
>JBIKRF010000020.1:0-29728 GCA_044349305.1 Flavobacteriales bacterium | reverse complement strand
AATTTGTTTAGTTGGATTCCCAACTGAACAAAGGTAGCGATTGAATCAGGATTACTTTATTAAGAAAGCTCCTGTTATTGGGTAATTTTCAACACCTCCACAAAAGGATGAAATGAGCAGCGTGTAGAAATATGTCCCCGGGGCAAATTCTTCTCTAGAGGGGCAAAACTCGCGAGGTGCTGTCGTTTCAAATATTAAACTTCCCCAACGATTGAAAACTTTTAAATCGTAAGTATCTATCAATGAAAACAACTCGCTTTGATTTAATCCGGGTAGGAAGGGAGTCCAGCAAGAATTGAACACATCACCATCTGAAAGAGTTAATATGTTGGGGTATTGAACTAATTTAATATCAAATTGGCTAGACGAACTTTCGGGAATAGGAATGGTTTGCGTGTCGGTACATCCAGATGCGTTGTCTGTTGCTATAAGCGTGTAATCGGCGGCAACGGATACCGTTGGATTAATTCCATTGATGCCTTCTACCAAAAAACCGTCAATAGTGGACCAAGCCAAACTGTAGTCGATCGAATTATTTATTGATACATTCTGAATAGGAATCAATGGTTTCAAACAACTTAAGGTGTCTTGAACACCAATGGTTATTGAAGGAGTAGTGAAGTTTTCAGCTACTGAAATATTCGCGCTTGATTCACAACCGTTGACAATATCAGTGATAGTTAGCGCGTATGTTCCTGCAGCATCAATTGTAATTGAAGAAGTACTTTGTCCTGATTGAATTCCTGGTCCAGTCCAAATGTAATCTGGAGTCGTCGCATTTGTCGCAGAACTAATGGAAACGTTTGGATTGTTGCAATTCAAGCCTGAAAAACAAGAAAGGTTCACTGTAGGAATATCGAAATTAGCAGTGACATTTATCGTCTCAGTATCGAAACAATTGCTATTTAGGGTAGCGTTTACGATGTATGTTCCGGCATCTGCCACATTAATACTTGCAGTAGTTGAACCGCCATTTATTGTTCCGTTTGTGGTTGTCCAATTGAAAGCCACGTTCGTAAAGCCGTTAACCATTGCTGACAAACTTCCATTTGGATTATTACAATTCAGCATTTGTGAACCGCCAGTTATAATTTGAAAGTCTGAATAATCCGCAGCAATGGTGATGGTATCCATGGCTTGACAAACTCCTTGATAGTCTGTAATTACAGAATAAAATCCAGGAGAGTTTACACCGACATTATATGCATTCGTAGGGGTGTTAAAACTGCCACCGTTAGAAATCCAATTAAATGTTACTCCATTAATGTTGCTCGTTGAATTTATTGTAGCAACAGGATTGGCACAATTGATATCTGATAAAGCAACGGCATCAACTGCAAGTGGTTCAACCGTGACATTAAAATCTTGTTCAGAAATTATCCCACACAGGTCGGTATATATCACGTGGTATGTTGTGTTAACATCAGGGCTCGCAGTAGGGTTTGCAGCAGTCGTTGAGCTTAAATCTGCTGCAGGCGTCCAATTAAAAGTACCTGCTACATCGGCACCACTAACGGTTAAGACAGCGGAAGAGCCAGGGCAAATGGTTACATCGTTTGATGCGTTTAAAATATCTGGAGTTAAACACACACTTTGAATATTAGACAAGCCTCCTGTTCCGGCAGTGAATCCCCAATTCACCATATTTACGCCTCCGAAAATGGTGTTCGTTATATCTACGGTGGTTTGAAGTCGTAGCAAACAATCGAAATACACTGAGAACAATTGCGTAACCGGATCCCAAACAATTCGAACAGGATGATTTTGTCCGTCTTCTGTGTTTGCGTTTGCCGTGCTCATTTGCACAGGTCCCGCTAGATTATCTGCAGAGGTGTGTGTTACATTTCCATTCTTTTGAATGGCTATGTGGTCGTAAGCAGGGTCTGAATATGGACTCTGATTCTGATAAGTATCAAACTCAACGGCGAGACTCGTTCCGAAATTTAAATAACCCATACCACCTCCAGTCGCTCCGATGGCCGTGGTTCCTTGTGTATGTAAAACAAAACAAAGTCCGTCTGCACCGTTAACATCTGTGTAGCCCAAAAACATTTCAAAAGCCAAATCAAAAGGCTGATTCAAATCTATTTGATCAGCATACCAAACTGTGCCGTTTTGAGTCGCAACGGCTGGAGTTAGCTGATAACAGTCGTTACCGGTAGCAATAGCCGATCCGTTTAAGAAATAAGCTTGTCCATATGTTGTCGAAACAAATGCAACAAGAGCGAGAACTAATAAGAGTTTTTTCATAAAAGAATTGCGAGAAGTAAATATACGCAATTACTTCATTCCACGCTCTTTTCTCAATTGATCGTAGGCCTCTTGAACTTTAATAAACTTCTCTTGTGCTGCCTTCTGATATTCTTCACCTAAATCTTTTACTTTATCCGGATGGTATTTCATCGCCATTTTACGGAAGGCTTTTTTTACTTCATCATCGATAGCGCAGTAAAAGATGCAAAAGAGTACGATTACAAGATCATTCCTCCGCCTATTGTATTTAAGTGTTGTGGATCTACGAGAATAAACGAACCCGATGCTTGCTGCTTCAAGTATGAATCGTAAGGGATTTCTTCTGAAGATATAAATTCGACCTTTCCAATTTCATTTAATTGAAGCGTTGTTGTTTCTTCGTTTGAAAGCGTTTCTATATTCAACTTGGAATGAATTCCAGATACCATGACCATTGTCTTCAATGTTCCAATGCGCAATATTAGTTTTTGCTGAAGAGCCATTGGTTTTTCAAAGAACCAACAAATTTTAGCGGTGAACGACGACGATTTTGAACAAGGCTCAGAGCTTAATGTGAGCATGTCGCCGCGTGAAATATCAATGTCATCACTTAGCGTGATTGTAACAGACTCGCCATGAACGGCAATATTTCTAGAGTCTTCACCCAAGTAAATGCCTGTAATAGTCGATTTTTTTTCAGACAGCGCAACAGCAATTTCGTCGCCAATGCGAAATCCGTTTCCAGCGATTCGGCCTGCGTAACCGCGGAAGTCTTGAAATTCAAATTTTTGAGGACGAATGACATATTGAACAGCCAATCGTGTTGGCGAGTTCTGGTGGTCTTGAGCAAGGTCTACATTTTCCAAAGTTTCAATAAGCGTATAACCTTTGTACCAAGACATTGCTTCGCTTTTGTTTATGACATTATCCCCTCCGAGCGCACTAATGGGAATGAAATCACAAGTTGAAACATTTACACTTTTTAGTAATTCTTGAAATTGTTCGACAATCGCATTGAATTGTTCTTCAGAATAATCAATGAGATCCATTTTATTTACACAAACAACGAGATGCTTAATTCCTAATAAAGAAGATAAAATTGTATGTCTACGCGTTTGTTCTAAAATCCCTTTTCGCGCTTCTATTAAGATCACAGCGGCATTTGCGGTAGATGCGCCAGTGACCATGTTGCGGGTATACTCAATGTGTCCAGGAGTGTCTGCGATAATGAATTTTCTTTTCGGCGTAGCGAAATATCTGTACGCAACGTCAATTGTAATTCCTTGTTCGCGTTCGGCTTTCAATCCGTCTGTGTAGAGAGATAAGTCGATGTAGTCAAATCCTTTACTCTTACTTTTTAATTCAATGGCAGATAGTTGGTCTTTGAATATTTTTTTGCTATCGTAAAATAAACGTCCAATCAACGTGCTCTTTCCAGCATCAACACTTCCGGCCGTTGTAAATCTTAATATGTTTTTCATTTTACGTCTTCTAAACTTTCTGTTTTTTCGTTTGTTGAAAGGCTTGGCTAATTCAAATTCAGAACAACAATTTGAGCCACTTCTTTCGCTTGTACTTTTAATTCAGGGACGGCAACAGATTCCCAAAGTTCACCTTTGAGATTAACACCGAGGGTATACAAGCAAGGAACTTTCTTGTTGTTAGAATCTATAATTTCGTAGGTTTTCAAGTCTATTCTTGTCCCCAAATTAAGTTCGTCTTGACTAAGAAGTCCTTCGATAAATAATTTGTGAAGCAAATAATTCTCAGATTCTTTCAAATTGGATTGAGGGCCTGTGCAATTGATTATGCGCGAAACCTTAATTGTTTTGAATTTGTTTGATTTTTTATTGAAAAGCATAACTTCGAGATGCGTTCCAGCATCGGAAATATTATGAATTTCACCGGCAATCACATCAAGCATTTTATTCATGCGTAGATTCTGCATTTTTCGATAAATATGTGGAGCAATTCGATGTCTTGAAGCACCCCAAATATGACGCAAGTGACGCATGAAAGATTTCTTTTCAGCAACAGTAAGTTTCTTCCAGATCTCTTGAGTTTTACTTCTTAAAGTATCTACAACAGGCTCAGAAGTAATTCCAAGCTTACTTAGTTTTTTCACTTCAGCATTTACCTTTTGTACGAGATAAACCAATGAGAAATTTGGATCTTCTAAATTTAAGTCGAAGGTGTATGCTATGTTGTTGTGCAAATGAGGAATAACGTTGAATCCGTTAGTAGACACAGCATAAATCTTATTTTGAAAATGGTTTTCAACCAAACCCAATGTAGTGTCTACCATAGTTAAACCATTTCCAATGATTAAGATATCTAGGTCCGGCTCAAAGTTGGTAATGGCCTCCATTTTCCATGGGTTTTGGAAATACCGAGAATGATTGATGTCTAGTTTTTGTCTCAACACTTTGTTACTCGGGGTTTGATTCCCCGTTGAAAGAACAACTTGATTTGCAATGATGTGATCACCACTCTCTGTTGTAACCGTGTATTTGTCGTCGAGTAGGTTTATGTTTCGAGCAAAAGAATAAATACATTTGATTTGTATGTTTTTAGTCTCAGCCAGTTCGATTGTTTCATCCCAAATGGAAGACAGGTATTGTCTATAAATATCTCTTGGAAGGAACGAATTCGCGAGTGCTTCTCTGTTGAATGAATCAAAAGAATTTTGTTTGCAAACCCAATTTAAAAAATGATCGGGATCGTCGGAAAAGGCACTCATTCCCTTGGTTGCAACATTCAACAAAAACGCTGAAGAGCTGGGGTTGTAGGCAATTCCTTTATTGAATGATTCAAGTTTGTCAATAATAGCAACAGAGCATTTTTTTTTCGCAGACTTCACAATGTTTGCAAGGACTAAGGTTCCTGAAAATCCGGCACCAATGATTGCGATATCTGAGTTGAAATTTTTCATGCCACGGGATTAAAAATATCCTTGTTTCTTTCTGTCTTCCATGGCTGTTTCAGATCGAGCATCATCGCTGCGCGTTCCTCTTTCAGTAACATCTGAAGTTGCTATTTCCGCTATAATTTCGTCAATACTGTTTGCAATACTCTCAACTGCACCTGTGCAAGTAATATCACCAATGGTTCTGAATCGAACGGGTTTGGTTGAAATTACTTCATTGGGTTGAAGCGGAAGGAATTCAGATGCCGCAAGCAAACTACCTCTTCTTTCAAAGACCGGTCTTTCATGACTGAAGTACAAATTGGGAAGTGGAATGTTTTTCTCCTTTATGTAATTCCAAATATCTAATTCTGTCCAATTGCTTAAGGGGAAAACACGGAAATGTTCACCGAATTTTTTTTCTGCATTGAAAATATTCCACAGCTCTGCTCTTTGATTTTTTGGATCCCATTGTCCAAAGGCATTTCTATGCGAAAAGAAACGTTCTTTC
Organism: Flavobacteriales bacterium; assembly: GCA_044349305.1. Taxonomy (GTDB): domain Bacteria; phylum Bacteroidota; class Bacteroidia; order Flavobacteriales_D; family Sanyastnellaceae; genus CAIZGX01. The sequence goes on along the minus strand of JBIKRF010000020.1, from coordinate 24,080 downwards.
GCACGTGCTTTTTCTTCGTCACGTCTTGCACCTCCCAAGGCTGCATCGAATTGAAATTCAGAAAGAGCATCGAGTAAGGTTATTGTTTGAAGCGCATTTCGGCTTGCATTGGGCCCTGTTTCTTCGGTTACTTTTCCTTCATCAATAGAAGTTTGAACATAACGAACGATTAACTCAGCATTGAGTTGGTTGGCTAAGTTATCTCTGAAGGTTAGTGTCTCTTCGAAGTTGTGTCCGGTGTCAATATGTAACAAAGGAAAAGGAATAGCAGCTGGCCAAAAGGCTTTTTTGGCAAGATAAGTCATCACAATACTGTCTTTTCCTCCTGAGAATAAGAGTACGGGCTTATCGAATTGCGCGGCAGTTTCTCTCAATATGAAAATAGATTCAGCTTCTAGTTCTTCTAAATGGGTCATGATGAATGTTTCTCTAATTGAATATTATTCAGTATTTCATTCACTGATTCTTGAACACTTTGATGGGTATTGTCTAATGTGAAATGAGCAAAAGAGGGAACGTCAAATGCACTGTCGATGCCGGTGAAATCTTTTATTTCGCCTCTACGCGCTTTTGCATATAGGCCTTTAATGTCTCTACGTTCACATTCTTCTAGCGTTGTGGAAAGATAAACGGCGAATAATTTCTCTGAAGGAATGACAGATTGCACAATTTCTTGGGCCTTTTTATTGGGTGTAATAAGGCAGCAAATCACGCAAACTCGAGACTTGAGCATAAGATTGGCAACTTCAGCGGCACGTCTAACATTCTCTATGCGATCTTCGTCTGTAAATCCAAGGTTGTTGTTTAACCCAAATCTCAAGTTATCTCCATCCAATAGCGCTGTAACAATTCCTTTTTGCTCGAGAACGTCTTTTATTTCCTTGGCTATAGTAGATTTCCCCGAACATGAAAGCCCCATAATCCAGATAACTTTAGGATAGAACCGAACGGGAACCAAAGGATTCACGTTGGCTTCAACTTCGAACGGATAAATTAGATTTTGACTCATGTTAATATGCGTTTTTATCTCCTCTGAAAACCAATAGTGCCGCTCGGAATATTATTTTCAAATCAGTATATGTCGAAAAGTTTTCAAAGTACAACGCATCGAGTTCGACGCATTTACTTCATTCCACGCTCTTTTCTCAATTGATCGTAGGCCTCTTGAACTTTAATAAACTTCTCTTGTGCTGCCTTCTGATATTCTTCACCTAAATCTTTTACTTTATCCGGATGGTATTTCATCGCCATTTTACGGAAGGCTTTTTTTACTTCATCATCTGAGGCAGTGGCCTCAATTTCTAGGATTTTATACGCCGATGCCGCATCTTTATAGAACATAGCTTGAATACTTTCGTAATCTTTTTGGCTAATGTTCAAGTCATTTGCAATTTGCTTAATCAATTCCGCTTCAGCCTTGGCAACTTGTCCGTCAGACTTTGCAATTCCAAATAAATAGTGAAGCAATTGAAGGCGCATCGGATGCTCCATGAAGTCTCGAACCTGATGGCAAACTTCACGAACGGGAATGTCCTTATTCAAAAGTTCTTTCAAAATTCCAATTTGCTCTGCAGCAGCAGCTGGGCCAAATTGTCTGTCGAAGAATTCGCGGATATACTGAAGTTCGCTCTTCATCAACTTGCCATCTGCTTTCATTACAGCTGCAGATAACACCAATAGAGCAGAGGAAAAGTCACCACGTTGGGTATGACGAGCATACGTTCTGCGTTGAGAACCGGCCTGTTGTTCTTGAGTACTTAAAGATTTGTCCTCGGCCATGTAGCCAACTGCAAATCCTATTAATCCGCCAATTGGTCCGCCTAAAGCCCAACCAATGGCGCCTCCAACCCATTTCGCAAATGCCATAATTTATTCGATAATAATTCCGACCGGACAATGGTCCGACCCCATAATTTCATTCATAATAAACGCGTCTTTCACATGCGGAAGGAAATTTTCACTCACCATGAAATAGTCAATTCTCCATCCCACATTCTTCGCACGCGAGTTGAATCGTGCGCTCCACCAACTGTACTTCACCACTTCCGGATAAAAATGTCTGAATGAATCTTTGTATCCGGATGAAATGAAAGTTGAAAGCCCGTCGATTTCACGTTGCGTATATCCCGCGCTCTTGTTGTAATTGCTTTTCGGATTGGCAAGGTCAATGGCTTGGTGAGCCACGTTCAAGTCTCCGCACAAAACAACTGGTTTTGTTTTTTCTAAATTCTGAAGGTGCTTCAGCAAATCGGCATCCCATGTTTCTCTGTAATCCAATCGAGCCAATTCAGAACCGCTGTTCGGAACGTAGGTATTCACTAAGAAAAACTTTTCATATTCTGCCGTGATAATTCTTCCTTCTTGATCGTGCTCTTCAATGCCCAATCCGAAAGTTACGCTCAAGGGCTTTTGCTTTGAGATTAATGCAGTGCCGCTGTAACCAGGGCGCACAGCAGAACTTGAGTAAATGTGATACCCCGAAATGTTTTGCAAAGCTTCTTGAACCTGGGCATCGTTTGCTTTCGTTTCCTGTAAACAAAGGACATCTGGATTCATGATTTGAAAATCTTCGAAGAAGGTTTTCTTGGTTATGGCACGAACACCGTTTACGTTGAATGAAATGAGTTTCATATTCGATTACATGTTTCTTCTGTACTGACCACCAACGTTGAATAGGGTAGAAGTGATTTGTCCAAGCGAACAATACTTCACCGATTCCATTAATCGCTCGAACAAGTTTCCTTGGGTTATCGCAATTTTTTGAAGTTCTATCAATTCTTCAGCGGCTTGAGCTTCAAATCCTTTTTGAAGGTTTGAAACGGTTTGAATTTGCATTTCCTTTTCTTCTTCTGTAGCGCGAATGATTTCTTTCGGAAGAATGGTCGGCGAACCTTTTGAAGACAAGAACGTGTTCACTCCAATAATCGGGAACTCGCCCGTGTGCTTCAATGTCTCGTAATACAAACTTTCCTCTTGAATCTTTCCACGCTGGTACATGGTCTCCATTGCTCCAAGAACTCCGCCACGCTCTGTGATTCTGTCAAACTCTGTCAATACGGCTTCTTCAACCAGTTCAGTAAGTTCTTCAATAATGAATGAACCTTGCATTGGATTTTCGTTTTTCGCTAATCCCAATTCGCGGTTAATGATCAACTGAATGGCCATTGCTCTACGAACACTTTCTTCGGTCGGAGTGGTTATAGCCTCGTCGTATGCATTGGTATGTAAACTGTTGCAATTGTCGTAGATAGCATACAATGCTTGAAGCGTTGTACGAATGTCATTGAAGTCAATTTCTTGGGCGTGCAAACTTCTTCCGGAAGTTTGAATGTGGTATTTCAACATCTGCGCGCGAGCATTCGCTCCGTACTTTTTCGCAAGCGCCTTCGCCCAAATGCGACGAGCCACTCTTCCAATTACGGCATACTCTGGATCAATTCCGTTGCTGAAGAAGAACGAAAGGTTCGGACCGAATTCGTTAATGTCCATTCCTCTGCTCAAGTAATATTCAACATAGGTGAATCCGTTCGCCAAGGTGAATGCTAACTGAGTAATCGGATTGGCTCCGGCTTCAGCAATGTGATAACCTGAAATAGATACGCTGTAGAAATTTCTTACTTTGTGTTGAATGAAGTACGACTGCACGTCGCCCATTAAGCGCAAGGCAAATTCAGTCGAGAAGATGCACGTGTTCTGCGCTTGGTCTTCTTTCAAGATATCTGCTTGAACCGTTCCGCGAACCACGCTCAACGTTTCAACTTTTATTTTTTCGTAAACGGAAGCCTCTAAAACTTCATCTCCAGTGCATCCGAGAAGCATCAAGCCGAGTCCGTTGTTTCCTTCCGGAAGTGGACCTTGGTATGCAGGGCGAGTTAATCCTTTAGCGTCCCATTTCGATTTCAATACCGCTTCAACTTTCGCTTCTAATTTGTTTTCACGAATGTATTTTTCGCAAGCCTGATCAATGGCCGCATTCATGAAGAAGGCGAGGAGCATAGGCGCCGGACCGTTGATGGTCATAGACACCGAAGTCTTCGGATCAGACAAATCGAATCCACTGTAAAGCTTCTTCGCATCGTCTAGGCAGCAGATGCTAACCCCCGAGTTACCCACTTTTCCGAAAATATCTGGACGGTATCCAGGATCGTTTCCATACAAAGTAACGCTGTCAAACGCAGTAGACAAGCGCTTTGCTGGCATGCCCAAGCTTACGTAGTGGAAACGACGATTTGTTCTTTCTGGTCCGCCTTCACCTGCGAACATACGCGTTGGGTCTTCGCCCTCGCGCTTGAATGGGAAGAGACCTGCGGTGTAAGGGAATTCACCCGGAACATTTTCTTGAAGCGACCACTTCACAATGTCGCCCCATGATTTGTATTTTGGAAGAGCCACTTTCGGAATGCGCGAATGTGAAAGCGATTTCGTAGACGCTTCCATTTGAATTTCTTTGTCGCGCACCTTGAAGGTGAATATCTCTCCGCTGTAAGAAGCTTTCTTCGCGTCCCAGTTTTGAAGTAGGTTCCACAAGTGTGGATCGAAATCCATTTTAATACGGTCGAATGAAGCTTCCAAATGTTTGATGGAAATTTCATTGTTCTCGTTGTTCTCTCCTTCGCGAATTGCGGTTAGCGCGATGTTCAGTCCGTATAGTTTTTCAGCAATCTCTGATTGTCTGTTCACCCAAGCGTCGTATGCGCGATTGGTTTCAGCAATTTCAGAGAGGTATCGAGTTCTGTTTGGTGGAATGATGTACACCTTCTCGCTTTGCTCGGCGGTGAGTTCAAACGTTGTTTGAAATTTCGCTTGTGTCTTTTCATTCAGCTTGTCAATGATCATGCGGAACAAGCTATTCGTCCCGGGGTCATTGAATTGCGAAGCAATAGTCCCAACCACTGGAAGGCTGTCTTCAGGTGCATCCCACATTTGGTGGTTGCGAATGTATTGCTTGCGCACATCGCGCAGCGCGTCTAGCGCTCCGCGCTTATCGAATTTATTAATAGCCACGACATCTGCGAAGTCGAGCATGTCGATCTTCTCGAGTTGGCTTGCTGCACCGAATTCCGGAGTCATGATGTACAATGCTACATCGCTGTGATCCATGATCTCCGTATCGCTTTGCCCAATACCGCTAGTTTCTAAAACGATGAGATCGAATTGGGCAACTTTCAACACGTTAACGGCTTCGGCTACGTGTTTGGAAAGGGCCAAGTTACTTTGACGTGTTGCAAGCGATCGCATGTAGACGCGGTCGTTTTTAATGGCGTTCATTCGAATGCGATCGCCAAGTAATGCACCGCCGGTCTTTCTTTTCGAAGGATCGACAGAGATGATGCCGATGTGCTGATCAGGAAAATCTAAAAGGAAGCGACGCACGAGTTCGTCGACCATACTTGATTTTCCTGCTCCGCCTGTTCCGGTAATACCGAGAACGGGTGTTGATGAAGCTTTCGCTTTTTCCTGCAGCTGGGCAATAAACGCTGCGTGGTCTTCAGGGAAATTCTCGGCTGCAGAAATCACTTGCGCCAAGCACGCGTCTTTTTTACTAGCAATGTCTTCAAGCCTGAAGTTCAACGTTTTTCCTGTTGGAAAATCACATCGCTCAACCAAATCGTTGATCATTCCTTGAAGCCCCATGGCGCGTCCATCGTCTGGATGATAAATACGCACAATGCCGTAATCTTGAAGTTCTGCAATTTCTTCAGGAAGAATAGTTCCGCCACCACCGCCAAAGATCTTAATGTGTCCGCAGCCTTTTTCCTTCAATAAATCAAACATGTATTTGAAGTATTCTGTGTGACCGCCTTGGTAACTGGTCATGGCAATGGCCTGCGCATCCTCCTGAATGGCTGTGTTAACAACCTCTTCAACACTTCTGTCGTGTCCCAAGTGAATGACTTCACAACCGGTAGACTGAATAATTCTGCGCATGATATTTATTGCAGCATCGTGTCCGTCGAAAAGGGATGCTGCTGTTACAATGCGAATCTTGTTCTTAGGGATATATGGAATGGCTTCTTGCATAGTTCTAAAATAGTGTCGCGAATTTACGAAGAGCGCGTCTAAAACCTCGATTTTATAACGCTTTGTTTATGTTACGCAATTGTTAAGGGCTTAAAGATAGATTCACTTTTATTTAACGCTATCGAAATCTTGCCCTTCCAAGAATCCGATTCCTTTGTTATATGCAAGAAGACCCAAAATTACCTTACCTCCCTACGGGCTTGGAGAGTGATTTCGCGCATTTTTCAAGGGCACTCGCGCACCCTGCTCGAGTGACCATTCTTTTGGAAATGATGAAAACCCAAGGAATCGTTGAAGGACGAGTAGTAGACGTACCTGGTATGTCGCCTTCAACGGTTATTCAACACCTAAGAGAAATGAAGAAAAGCAGCCTCATCGATGGGCGCATTTTCGGTATGCGATCGAAGTACTGGATTTCGAAAGAAGCAATGGAGTTCTTTCAACAGATCTCTCAAGAGTTCTTTCAGGCTTTCGAAACACTGGCTTAACAAACGCCTTCGAATGTTAACTCTAAGATAATTCTCATTTCAACTCTAATCAATCTTACTGCATTTGTTTCGCAGTCATGAAAATGAATGATCAAATGAAAAAAAAATCAATCCTGTTTTTATTGTTTTTATCGTGCCTTTCAGTTAGCGCACAAACTGTTATTAAAGGAACTGTTCTCAACTCTTCAGCCGAGCCTGTAGTTGGAGCAATCATTATTGTTGAAGGTACTTCATTTGGTGCAGCATCAAATGCATTCGGTGAGTATTCTATTGACGTTAAAAATGGAGGGAAGTTTACAGTTGAGATTAAAGCAATTTCATTCGCGACTCAGAAAATATCAGGAATAGAGGTAGCTTCAGGAAAACAAGTTAAAGTAGACATTGTGCTTCAGCCAGAATCTTTCATGGTTGGAGGTGGAGTTGAAATTAAAGATTTCCGCAAGACCAGTACAGAGGCCTCTGTAATTATGGAAATGCGCGAGGCGAAGGGAGTTGTAAGTGGGGTAGGCGCAGTTCAAATTCAAAAGGGACAAGACAGAAATGCGTCAGAAGTAGCGAGAAGAATTCCCGGAGTAACGATCATAGACAATCGATTTGTTATGGTTAGAGGATTAACCGAGCGCTATAACGCGGTTATGATGAATGGAGTTTTGGTTCCATCATTGGAACCAGATGTTCGTTCGTTTTCTTTTGACCTTATTCCGAGCCAAGCGATTGATCGTTTTTTAATTTTCAAATCACCGTCTCCAGATCTGCCCGGTGAATTCGCAGGTGGTGCGATTAACGTTTACACGAAGAATTTCCCCGACTATAAGACTTCCCTGGATGTTAGCTTAGCAACGAATTACCGTTCGAATACAACAGGACAAGAGTTCTTGAGCAATGTTAATTCACCTTCTGAGGCTCTTGGTTTTGATAACGGTACGCGAGATTTACCGTCAGATTTTCCGACCAATGTACGCAACGCCACAACAGATGCGGAGCGCAGAATTTTAAGTTTGGCACTACCAAATACTTGGGGGTACGAATCAGGGACAGCACTACCTGACAGAAGGGTGAATGTCTCTTTTGGAAAGCGCTTTCAAACGGATAAAGTTCAATTTGGAAATTTTACAGCAATCAGCTACTCGCGAACCGCACAAAGACAAAACTCAAATCGTTTAGATTATAACGTTTATGATGAAGCTACTCAGCTCAGTGATACAGTTTTCTCTTTTGAAGATATGATTTATCAGAAGAATGCCAATGTTGGAGTGCTTCACAATTGGGGAATGAAAACCGATAAGAGCTTTATCGAGTTTAAGAATTTCTTGAATCAAAATGGCTTGCAATCCAACACATTCAGAACGGGGCGTGCTTTGGAGGAAGGAAATTATCGTCAAGAATATTCATTCCGATACACAGAGCGTCGTATGTACAACACGCAGTTGACTGGTACGCACGAATTGTTTAATGGTAAAGGAAGTTTTAATTGGGCGTTGGGTTATGCCCAAACAAGAAGAAATGATCCTGACTGGAAACGCATTCGGTATACGCGTCCGCTCGATGGTTCAGATGAGAATTTTCACGCTTATTTTACCACAGTGGCTCAGCCTTTCTTTTCAGGAAGATTGTTTATGGGGCTGAAAGAAGATGTACGAACCTATGTTGCTAATTATGAGCATAAATTAAAGCAGATGAATACTGATAAAGAGAAGCCTAGATTCGCCACAATCAAGACAGGTTTTTACATTGAGGATAAAGATCGCGATTTCGGTTCTCGCAATTTAGGCTATGTTATCAATGCATTTGACTTCGATTGGAACAAAGACACCACTAGCATCGGGAATATTCTTTCTCCAGAAAACATGGCAGACTCAACTGGCTTCTTATTAGATGAAGATACACGAGGAGCAGATAAGTATCATGCATCTTCGAATTTATATGCAGGTTATGCGATGCTTACCTTGCCTTTTGAAAAGCTAACTATTTCCGGAGGGATTCGTTTGGAGCAAAACGCGCAAGTGTTGACGAGTGCCGATATCACTGGAACTCCTATTGAGGCATCATTAGACTCCCTGGTATTTCTTCCTTCTGTGAATGTTTCCTATACATTGACCAAAAAGACCACGTTGCGCGCGGCATACGGCAAGACAGTTAATAGACCTGAGTTTCGAGAATTGGCACCATTTAGTTTTTACGATTTTGAAAATAACTTTATTAATTCAGGTAACCCAAATTTAACTTTCGCAACAAATTCAAATGCCGATATTCGAATAGAGCATTATCCTTCGAATACGGAATATTTAAGTGCAGCACTGTTCTACAAAGAGTTTAACAATCCAATTGAACCTTATTTTGTGCCTGGCGTGGGATCAGGAGGTACTCGAAGTTTTGCTCCAGGGAATGCTCTAGGTGCAACCAGCTATGGGGTAGAATTCGACATTCGCAAGTCTCTAAAAGAGATGACCACAATTCCAGTGATTCGTAATTTAACCCTTGTTGCGAATGCTTCTTTCATTAAATCAGAAATTAAGGTAAGTGCTGAAGGAGTGGCCTCAGGTTTAAATTCAAATCGTCCAATGGTTGGGCAATCTCCGTATATCATTAACGGCGGATTGTATTACGACAACGATTCTACCGGATGGCAGATTACTGTTTTGTACAATCGAATTGGTCCTCGTGTTACCATAGTTGGTATTCCTGATATACCAGAGGTTTATGAAATGTCTCGCGATATGTTAGACATTGCAATAACTAAGTCATTTAAAAACGGATTCTCTATTCGGGCTGGTGTTCAAGATCTGTTGAAACAAGATTTTGTTTTCCTTCAAGACGCGAATCAAGATGGTGTATTAAGTCGTGAGAATGACCAACGCCTGCAGTACTTCAACAGAGGTAGCTATTGGAGTGTGACTTTGAGTTACAAATTCAGAGAAGACGTAAAGGCAACAAAAGGAAGAAGGTAATTCTGAGTTAACGTAACATTCTCTTAATAAACGTAACATTTTAGTTCTAATTGCATAATAAATCCTTAAGTGACTCGTCACGTTCTTATAAACTAGAAAAGACAATTTTGCATAAACAAATTCAAATCATGAAAAAACTTTTATTCTCGTTCGCGCTATTGATGGCAGCATTCAGCAGTCAAGCGCAAATTGTGGTAAGTGGTAACCTCGACATCAATGGTACTACGACCTGGACAAACAACAACATTTACATTCTTTCTGGATTCGTAAAAGTTACCTCTAACGATACCTTGGTGATTCAGCCGGGTACTATTATCAAAGGAGACTTAGTAACAAAGGGATCTTTGATTATTGAGCGCGGTGGATTTCTTCGCGCTGAAGGTACTCCTGAGCAACCGATTGTTATGACGTCACAAAAAGCTGCAGGACAAAGAAGTTACGGCGATTGGGGCGGACTTATTGTTTGTGGAAGAGCAAGTGTTAACGCACCAGCGAATGCAGGTAATGGAACTTCAGCAGGAGAAGCGCTAGTTGAAGGTGGGGTCGGTTCTATTTATGGTGGAGGTACTTCACCAAATGACAACGACAACTCAGGTATTATTCGCTACGTGCGTATTGAATTCGGTGGTATTCCTTTTCAACCAAACTCAGAGATTAATGGGTTAACTCTTTGCGGAGTGGGAAGAGGAACAACCATAGACCATGTTCAAGTTTCTTTTTGTGGTGATGATGCTTTCGAATGGTTCGGGGGAACAGTTAACGTAAAAAACATTGTTGCTTATCGCAACTGGGACGATGATTTCGATACAGATTTCGGATACCGTGGAAATGTACAATTTGCACTTTCTGTGCGCGATCCGAACATTGCTGACCAATCAGGTTCTAACGGTTTCGAGTCAGACAACGACGCAAGCGGAAGCACTGCAACGCCTAACACACAACCTCACTTCTCAAACGTAACTATTGCAGGACCGCTGTTGTTTAACAGCACCATCAACACGAATTACAAACGCGCATTGCACTTGAGAAGAAGAACAGAGTGTAGTACGTTCAATAGTGTATTTGCTGGATATCCAGTTGGACTTTTAATCGAGAGCGCTTCAACGCAAGGAAATGCAACTGCAAACAACCTTCGTTTCAAGAACAACGTTATTGCTCAAATGAACGATTCATTGGCGACAGTAACAACAGCAAATCCAAATAACATCAACGCCGGTTTCAACATTACTAACTTCTTCAACGCGAATTCAAACGGTCTAGTTAACACAGGCGCTGAGTTAGGTTGGAACAGCATTAACTTGAACAATCCAGATTTCTCTATTCAAGGAAATTCTCAATTAATTTCAGGAGCAGATTTCACTGATTCATATTTACAAGACGAATTCTTCACTCCAGTATCTTTCCGTGGTGCAATTGGTTCAGAAGACTGGACTTCTTGTTGGGCAGAGTGGGATCCACAAAATGCTGACTACTCTTCAGCTATGAACAACGCAATTACTGCGAATGTTTCTTCAACAGGTTCTGCTTCAATCTGCCAAGGTTCTATGGTTACTTTGGTTGCTACTTCTTCAGATGGAACCTCTGAATTCGTATGGAGCAACAACGGTGCTGTAGGAACAACACAAGACATCATTACTGCTGGAACATACAGCGTTACTGCTCGTAACAACAAAGGTTGTACTGCAAACTCAAACCAAGTGACTGTAGTTGTAAACGAAAATCCAACAGTTTCTATCACTGCTAACGGAAGTACTTCTTTCTGCACAGGTGGAAGCGTTGAAATTGCTTCTTCTCAGGTGGGGGGAAACTTTTGGAACACAACAGCTACTTCTGATGCTATCACTGTAACTGCAACGGGTGACTTCTCTTTGGAGTACACAGACGCGAACGGATGTTCAGCTTCTTCAAACACCATTAGCGTAAACGTGAGTGATTCGCCAATACCTACGATCTCTACTAACGGAAGTACTTCAATTTGCGACGGTACTTCAGTGACGCTTTCGGCTTCAGCTGCAGATTCTTATGCTTGGACATTCAATGGTTCAGGTCTACCAAATACGACTCAAACAATTGACGTTACACTTGAAGGTCTTTACACAGTAAACGTTACAAACGCTGACGCTTGTAACGGTGTAGGTGCTTCGACTCCGATCTTAATCAATGTAAATCCGACTCCAACAGCTGACGCTTCTTTCACTCAAACAAACGGAAGTTACACAGTACAGTTCCTGAACAACTCTACAAACGCAACTTCTTACACTTGGAACTTCGGTGACGGAAACACTTCAACATCTGCTAACCCTTCGCATACTTATGCTACAGGTGGTGACTTCACAGTGGTTCTTACAGCAACTAACGGAGATTGCTCGAACACGTTCACTATTAACTTGACAAGCGTAGCAGTTTCTGAAAACGTTGCTTTCGAAGACCTAATGGTTTTTCCTAATCCAACAGAAAACGAATTGAACATTCAATTCAGCTCCTTCGATTCAGGTATCATGAACGCTACAATTTTCAACCTTGCTGGACAAGTTGTTTCTGCTGAAGCATTCGCAGTAAACGCAGGAAACATGTTCCACACAATCGATACAAGCAACTTAGAAAGCGGAGTTTACTTCGTGAATCTTAACAACAACAATTCAAACATTACCATCCGTGTAATTAAGAAATAGTAGTTTAAGTTTAAGTTAGAAATTAGGAGCAGACTTCGGTTTGCTCCTTTTTTGTTTTAAAAGGGAAGAGAGGGGAAAAAGAGGGAAAAGAGGGGAAGAAAAGGGAAGATTTTTCAAAGAGTTATAATAGTCGAAGACATTAGTGGCTTCGTCACATTCGTCATAGACATTCGTGGCTCCGCCACATTCGCCTCTGGCATTCGTTGCTTTGCAACATTCGTCCTTCGGACTTTATTACCTTTACAGAAAATTAGAATATGCGCTCAAAACTCATCGCCGGTAACTGGAAAATGAACACCTCTTGGGAAGAGGCGAAATCGTTATTCAACAGTGTAAACGAATTTCCTTCTAACAACAAATCAATGGCGGTTTGCGTGCCGGCGTGTTACCTCGCGGGATTGTGTCCGACAAATCCGCACTTGTCGGTGTTCGCGCAAGATTGCAGCGCTCAAGAGAAAGGAGCATTCACCGGAGAAATTTCAGCAGCCATGTTGGCTTCGTTAGGGGTGAAGGGAAGTTTGGTTGGACATAGCGAGCGTAGACAATACCACAACGAAACTTCAGAATTGTTGAAACGCAAAGTAGATCAGTTGTTGACCAACAATCTAACTGCGATTTATTGCATTGGAGAAACGCTTGAAGAGCGCAACAACGAATTGCATTTCGCTACCGTGACGAAGCAGATTGAAGAAGTAATTGGACATCTTTCTTCAACACAAATGAAAAATATAGTTATTGCATACGAACCCGTTTGGGCTATTGGGACTGGTGTTACAGCTAGCAATGAACAAGCGCAAGAGATGCACGCGCACATTCGATCGTTCTTAAAAACAACATTCGGAGAAGTAGCAAACGATATTCAGATTTTATACGGTGGGAGTATGAACGCTGCGAATGCACAGGCTTTGTTGGCTTGCGAAGATGTTGATGGCGGGCTTATTGGCGGCGCTTCTTTGAAGGTGGCTGACTTTGAATTTATCTACAACGCCTAATGCAATACACGGTTTACACCTTTGAAGTTTCTCCGCTAATTCCGGGAAACGATTTAGTGATTGCTTCATTAAGCGAATTGGCTTTCGATAGTTTCCAAGAAACAGAAAGTGGAGTAGAGGCTTACGTGCCAACACAATTCGATACAGAAGAATTGCAAAACGCTTTGTTGGAATTAACCATAGAAGATGTGACCATTCATTTCTCGAAGAAAGAAATGGAAGACATCAACTGGAACGCCGAGTGGGAATCGCAATTCGATCCGATTGACGTAGATAATCTTTGTCGCGTTAGAGCACCATTTCACGAAGCGAAGGAAGGCGTTCTCGACTTAATCATTGAACCGAAGATGAGCTTCGGAACGGGACATCACGCTACGACGTATTTGGTTCTTCAGAAAATGTTCGAGCTCGATTTGAAAGATAAAGAAGTCATTGACATGGGAAGTGGAACAGCTGTGTTGGCTATTGCTGCTGAGAAACTCGGAGCAAAGAAAGTTTGGGCCATTGACATTGACGAGTGGGCGTATGAGAACGCCATAGAAAACTTGGAGCGTAACAGCTGCACGAAGATTGAAGCGCTTTTAGGCGTTGAAGATTTACTGGAAGGAAAGATGGCAGATGTCTTCATTGCCAACATCAATCGGAACATTCTCTTGGCTCAAGCCAAGCATTACGAAAACGCAACGAAGTCTGGAGCGCCTTTGTTGCTCAGTGGATTCTACGAAAACGACGTCCCTGCGTTGCTTGAAGCCTTTTCAGCATTCGAATGGAAAGAGACGCGTGTTCGTGATGAGTGGACGATGCTTTACTTGGTTCGTCGATGAGTGTCTGTTAAAGGCAGGGGAAGAGAAGTTAAGAGAGGGTAAGAGAAGGGAAGAAAGGGTGAGATTTAAAACGTAGTTCCCATTACGCAGAATCAATTATGATCCCGATAGCTATCGGGAGGCATTACGCAGTAGGAATAACGCAGTTCTAAGAACGTAGTTCCAATTATGGTTCTACCTCTTGAATTTTTCCGTTTGTGCTAATGACAATTTTAAGACCCAACGCTTTTTTATTCTCTTTTAATTTTTGAGAAGAAATTTTCATTGCACGCTTAATAGTTTCTTTCAATGATATGCGCTCAGCTTCACTCATTTGCCATTGATTTTATTTGATTGAACTTTTCAAAGTTAAGGATAGTAAAATCGTTATTCCGCTCTTTTTCTGCAATTAACTCTGAATCGGAGGTGGAATTGTCGAAAATGAGCAAAGAATCGACACTGTTAAGGTAAAGGTGAAAGAGATTTCGTATTCCACCCTTGTATCTTCTTTCGATGGTTTCGTTTGAAATGAAGTGTCCGCCTTCTTGAACTCTTTTCTTCACTCGATCTTTAGCCAGATCAGCAGACTCGAGCCAGAAATAGATTAAGGTTACGAAATAACCTTTCGATTGAGCCTTATCAATAGTCTTAACAAATGATCTCGTAGATAACGTTGTTTCGAATGAAAAGCTTATCCCAGACTCAAGAAGCTCATCAATTCTGTTGAGCATTATGCGCCCTGCTTCCAAGGCAACCGCCTCGGGTTGGAAAGGTGAAAGACCTCTTGCGATTTCATCTGCATTGACAAATTCTTTGCAATTGAGAAGGTCGGGAAGTATGTTGAAGGATGCTGTTGTTTTGCCAGCCCCATTGCAACCACCAATAATAAACAAATTTTTCCCTGACATGCTCAAAGATAAATAAGTTACTTGTTTTTTGATCTGCTGTTCGCTTTCAGAAATGCGATTTGCTTTTTGGCTTGATCTAAGGAAACAGGCAATTGTTTGGATAGGTTCTCCATTCCTAATTCGGCTCTTCCCTGAAAGGATATCGCGGATGTGTTGTTTTGTTGCATTGTAACTCATACGAAATTACAAAACAATTCTGAAAGATGATGACTCGTAAAAATGGTTATGTGATTTTCTTATATGCTTTAAGTATCATAGTGGAGATGAGAAAATAAGGATGGGTAAAAAGGGGTAAGAAGTCTGCGACGAATGCCGTTGGCGAATGCTTCGCGAATGTCTTCGACGGTTTTAATTATGCATCCCGATAGCTATCGGGAGGATGGTTTTGTTTCAGAAGTTCTGCAAAATCTGAGATAATCAATCCGAAGGATTTCCAATTACGATCCCGATAGCTATCGGGAGGAACAACGAAGTTCCTCCAATCCCTTATAAAATCTGAATTTATTCAAAAATGATGCTCTAAAAAACTTCGCAGTTTTATAGAACGGTAAGAATTGACAATGTTTGGGGTAATTCTGAACAGTGAACAGATTATATTTACTATGAATTAATTTGTTCATTCAAATTGAACCTGCGTTTTATGAAATACAATTTAATACGAATTAATAAAATGAAATTACAAGCAATTTTAACTGTAGTTGTTTGTGCATTTCTGAGCATTAATGCCAATTGTCAGATGAATTGGGCGCCCGAGGGTGCTACGTGGCATTTCAGCTACGGTGAAGTTTGTTTCAATGGGTACAACATGACGGAAGTTCAAGGCGATTCCATTGTTGGCGGACAACAATGCAAAGTGTTCAAAACGCATATTTATGGTTACACATGCGGAGGTTCTTATGCAAGCTTTATGTTGGAAGATGAATTTACCTATGCAGACAATGACCGAGTGTACCATTGGACGGGTGATAGCTTTGAAATTCTCTATGATTTTCTTCTCGTGCCCGGCGATATCTATGTTGTCGGGGCATACAGTCCATGCGAAGAAGGTGATTCATTACTTGTAACAGAAACAGGTGTGTTAAACATAAATGGGGTGGATCTTAGATATTACGATGTACAGTTATTGAACAATTTTTTCGGAGGATCAATGTATGGTCGAATTGTCGAAAGAATAGGCCCAATAGAATCTTATCTTTTCCCATTGCCCCACTGTCTATTCGACATTATGCAGAGCGGTCCTTTCAGGTGTTACCAAGACGCGGAGTTTGGTGTATACAGCAGCAACGTCTTTCCCGATTGCGATTATCTTGGAATGAACGACATCACTTCAACACAAGAAATGAGCAGTTACCCCAACCCAACTTCTTCCAACCTCACTGTTCAACTTCCAATTACAGACAATTGGACCGTTCGCCTTTACAACATGAACGGACAATTGGTTTCAACTGAAAAGATTAACCAATCGAATTTCCTTCAATTAAATATTCAAAACATGAATACTGGTTTGTATACTGTTCAGGCGATGAATAGTGCGGGTAGAGTTTATTTGGAGATGGTGGCGAAGGAGTAGGAACTACGTTGTTTGAACTTCGTTGTTCCTACTTCGTAATTCCTCCCGATAGCTATCGGGATCATAATTGGAACTTCGTAATTAAAACCGTCGAAGACATTCGCGAAGCATTCGCCAACGGCATTCGTACGAAGTACATTCTTCAGAAGTCTCTGACAGTTGGGGGTAATGTTAAAATGAAAATAGATTTTGAAATAAAAGAAATAAAGAGAAAACGATGAAAAGACTTTTACTTCTGTTTGTACTCGCTCTCCCAATACTCGCTCAAGCCCAACAATTTGAATTTCTATACGATCACAACGGGTTCTCAAATGATGGAGGGAATATAATTAAAACGATCAACGGGTATTTCACTACACATTACGCCACAGATATGGAATTAGGTAGCTATTCTATTCTCATGGCATCCTTTGATGAAGTCGGTGAATTAGTTTGGGATACTTCATTAACTAATTCGCAAACCGAATTCTACGGAGTAGGCTTGTATCAGAATATACTTCCAACATCAAGCGAAAATGAGAATTGGGTTGTCGGCAACAGCATTGATGACTCAACTCAGCTGAATACTCCCTTTCTTTTAAAAGTTTCCTTACAGGGCGATTTACAACAACTGAATTACTTTGATACGCTTTACGATGTTATTCCTCAACTTTTGAATCCTCAGATATTTACGGGTGTAGCTGCAAATGGCAATTTGTATTTTATAGGAATGTACGTTGCTAATTCGAACATGTACTTTTTGCTGTACACGTGTGATCTTCAGGGTAATTATTTATGGCATAGATCTTATCAAACGTCATGGACAATTTTTCCTCAATGCATTATAGATGTTGGAGATGGACTTGTCGTCGGTGCTCAACGTTTCAATCCGAGTAACCCAAGCGATAGTGAACGACTGATAAGAAAATTTGATTACGACGGCAATATTCTATGGGGCAATGCATATTCTGCACCGCTTCAGCCTAATTACGGAGTTGTATCATTAAGTGAATTAAGCAACGGGAATTATCTTTTCGCAGGAACGAAATTCATCGAGAACGTCAGCATTCAACCCTTAATTGGAGAATTAGATTCAGGAACAGGCGACACACTTTGGACTAAACTTTTTTTTGAGTCTCAAGTATATGATGCAAATAATCTGGCCAACTTCAATTCAATAAATCGCATTTACGGATTCAAACAACTTTCAGACGGTGGATTTCTAGGTGTTGGGGAATGCAGGCACGATATAATTCCCGATTCTGCAATTGGGCCTCTCGACAATGCTGCTTTCATGATGAAATTAGATAGCAATTATAATTTTTTGTGGAAGCGAATATATATTCCCGAAGGTTATGATGAGCTGAACATATCTCCAGCTAAATGTCAGCTTAACGATTTTGTAGAAAACGAAGATGGATCTATAACGGCACTTGGTCGGGTTTATATGTACACAGGAACTGGTCCGCAAGGTGGATATATTCAAGACAGTTACATGATTCGAGTGGATAGCCTTGGTTGTTTAATTCCAGGTTGCTCAGTGGGCGTTACAGAGATCGAGGATTTAAATGACCTTTTGGTATACCCCAACCCAACTTCTTCCAACCTCACTGTTCAACTTCCAAATACAGACAACTGGAACATTCGTATTTTCAATTCAAACGGACAATTGGTTTCAACAGAAAAAATTAACCAATCGAGTTTCATTCAACTGAATATTCAAAATTTGAATACTGGATTGTATACTGTTCAAGCGATGAATGTTGCGGGAAGAGTTTATTCGGAGATGGTGGTGAAAGAGTGAGGAACTGCGTTATTGGAAAACCTTCGGTTTTATTTCTACTCCGTAATTCCTCCCGATAGCTATCGGGATCATAATTGGAACTTCGTAATTAATACCGTCGAAGACATTCGCGAAGCATTCGCACGAAGTGCATTCGTCGAAGACATTCGTTGACTCAACTAGTAGTGAAGATCTAGTATGTGAGAAACTTCTTTCCGCAAATAAGGAAGTTCCTTCCAGATAAAATTCCAGATTTTTTCGTTGGCGAGGTCGTCGTAGGAGTGTACGACATCGTTGCGGAGTTCTATGACGCGACGAGAATTTTTAATGCGCATAACACGGGTGTGATCCACTTTCACGATGTCGTGCATGGCTTCGCCAATAATAATGAGGTCGCGCTCTATGGCGCGACGCATCATTTTATTCGATAAGTATAATTTGAAATCTTCAATGGTTAACCCATTTGAGAACTCATGAATTTCATCAATGGAACGAACAATGTCCGAGAGTAAATCACGAACGTAACTATCCATTCTCGAATCCGAGTTTCTTCGCAAGTTCGTCGCTGATCGCTGGGAATTTTCTTCGTTCAACCAAGAAAGAGGTGAGCTCCGCGAATTCTTGAAACACGTAATGCTTCATTGCCGCTTCACGCAAATATCCTTTTCCTGTGCTTCCTCCCGTACCCGCTCTTCCGCCAATCATGCGGTGAACCATGTTCATGTGTCTCCATCTCCAAGTCGCTAACAACTCGTCAATGTCTAACAATGAGTTGATGATTCGATACGGATTTTGAAGTATCGGATAGTCGCGATACAACATAATGAAGAGCCCAGCTCTTCTAGCTTTCGCGCTTAATTTTCTATTTTCAACGGGTTCATTCGACATAAACAATTCGTCGAACGCTTTCAAATTTTGCATTTCCATTTCACTCAATGAAGAGGAATAGGCGTTTCTGTATTGCGAGCAAAAATCTTCACTTCCCCAATATTTCTCTTCGAAAAATGGCATGCGCTCCAACCAGTTGTTCACCAATTCCAAAAGTGTTGTTTCTTTCGCTAATGTGTAAATCTGTTTCGCGTCTTCGCTGCGTAATTGACTGGTGAAATACTCTTGTCCATGACGTTCTTCTACTTTCAATCCCAACAAAGTCTCTAAAACTTTGAATTGCATGCTCTGAAATCCGCTTGCCGGACGAAGCATGTCGCGGAAGTCTAAGAAGTCTTGCGCCGACATGGTTTCCAAGATATTGATCTTATCAACCAAGATTCGAAGAATCTCAGTAACGCGGTGCATGCGGTTTACAGCTATTTGCAACTCCGGGCTGTTGTCATTAATGTTCTCTTTCGCAAGAATGTCGTAAACCGATTTCATTTCGAATAAAATCTGCTTGAACCACAATTCGTAAGATTGATGAATAACAATAAACAACATCTCGTCGTGAGCGTGTTTACCTTGTTTATCGCTTTCGAGTTCTTGCGCGTTAAGAACTTCCCCCAGTTTTAGATAGTCGCTGTAATACATGCCTGCAAGTTACAAAGGCAAGTTTAGATAACCTTATTTCGATTTAATAAATCGAAAAAGACTTTTGTCAGTCTGCAAAGTATAGATGCCCGCAGCCAAAGACTGACAAGGAATTTCTTGTGAGTTGAAGAAAACCTGAACCACCTCTCCTTGCATGCTAAGTATTCTTCCTGAAATTTTTTCGGTGCAGTGAAGCGATTCCACAACCGGATTCGGATAGATTGAAATTCCAGAAAAGATTTCATTCACACTCACCGGAAGGTTGCTAGCATTCGGAGTGGAAACAGTCCAATCAATCCAATTTAGATTAGCATCTGTTGCTCTTCCGAAAGAATGATTGATTGGAATATTGAAATATGTGATTGAATCGATAATCACTCGGGCGTTGTTCTGAACTTCCGAGATATAAATGGTTTCAGAGATGTCGTCTAGCTTGAAGTCGACATGATTCATTCCTTGCTCAGGTTCTTTATCGGCATACAACAATTGAAAATCTCCTGGGTCGAGCGTCACATTGGGCAAAGTCCATTTGTTCCAATTGCTAGCGTCGTCAGAGATAAACTTGTTTCCTAAATAGACGGCAGAAGGTCCAGGATTGTACAATTCAATCCAATCTTCATTCACGCCTAAAAAGTCGATGCAATTGTCGGTGCCCAATGGAGCAAGTTCGTTAATGATCAGAGGAGAAGTTGATTCCTTTCCATACAAATAAACAAAATTGCAATCGTGCGCTTCAATGTCGCTGAGCCATTCAACAGGAATTACGCCAACTAAAATGTTAATGCTATCTGTTGGAATTGGTCCTTCGAATAGATAGCGCTGATCTACCAAGCCATAATATCCAAGGCTGGTTGCAGTTGCATTGTACCAAGTGGAAGTACCGATTTCTTTCCACACAACAGTCAGCTGATCGCTGTTGAGGTTACTATGGAATGAAACGAACAGGCTGTCGTTTCGAAATTTCGGTACGACATTGAAAATGCGCGTGAACGGTTGAAGTGTCTCGAGTTGCTGAAGCGCTTGAGTGGCGCGTGTTTCCACATAGGGAACAATGCCGTATTGCACTTGTCCGCCCCAAGCACTGGAAATACTGTTCGCAAAATCGTCAACCGTAAAACCATAATCCAACGGACGAAGTGGGTCTTCAGCTGCTGCGGTATAAATGATGTTTTGAATTTGGGTTGCCTTTGATTGAAATGCTGTTGCGTTGAATTGGGTAGCAATGAGATCGTTCACGTTATTGCTGAATTCATTGCGATACGCGGGAATTTGCAAGAGTCTTGTGAAAAGCGGACGGTTGGAAGAGGTTGTCCATGAATACAAATTTCGTTGTGTCCAATCGACATTCACCCAATCGATTCCCAAGGTGTTGTCTAAGTCGTAAGGAATGTACTCGAGCTTTCTGGTTTTCTCGTTGTGATAGAGGTAGAAATTATTTTTGTTGAAAATGTAGTTGTCCCAATTTCCCAATAAAATATCAGCCGCCATAATTTTCAAGTAGTCATGAACATTGAAAATCTTTTCCAGTTCACAGGGCAAAAGCGAAAGAGGAGTGTTGTTTAAAACATCGATGAATCGTGCTAATTCGGAGTAGTTATTGAGAAATTCATTTTCAACCAAATCATAAGCATCGTCGGTGTACAAGGTCGGATTGGTTCCTTGGTAGGCGAGGTCTGAACCCCAAAAACATTTCCATAAGTTTCCTGTGCCATCGTCGAAGCGAACATCTGCAAAGCGATTATCGATTTGCTCAACGTTCAAATACACGCCCATATATGCTCCGTTCACATATACACGAACGTGAGAGGTGCGACAAGCGGGCAATCCGGCTTCTCGGAAAAAATCCCAACACAATTTTGCGCGAAGAATAGAAGGGTCATTCTGATTCCCTATAAGATTCAATTCTGATAGTCCGTAAAAGTTTTGATCTACGAATTTGTCTATGTTTATTTTGAACGATTTCTTTTGCGCATTCAACGAGGTGTTTCCGCGAAAGCGAATGCCCACGCCAGAATAGGCAGAAAACCCAGTAGAAAAAGTATATACAATTGCACCAGGATATTCATGCGAATTTCCAAGGTTGGTGTACATAGCTGCTAGAGAATCGGGATCAATGGTAATTGAAATATTCGCCACCTCATCTTGAAGAAAAGCAAGTCCATAATCGGGCTGTTGGGCGAATATATTGGAAAAGCAAAATGCAAAGGCAATGGCTAAAAGTGCGCTTCTCATTTCTTCGTAAATAATTGAGCCGGCTTGTGCAACACACCTTGTTGTTTTTCTTCCAAGGCCGTTACGGTTTCGGTGCGAAGGATATTCTTTCTGAAATTGCGCTTGTCTAATTTCTTGTCGAGAATAATTTCATACAATTTCTGCAATTGCGACAGCGTAAATTTTTCAGGAAGTAATTCGAAGCCAATGTGGTCGGCCATGAGTTCATGGCGAAGCATAAGCAAGGCCTTGTGTACAATCTCGTTGTGGTCGAAGGCAAGAGATGGAATGTTGTAAACGTCTACCCAATAGGTGTTTCCCGCGAACGATGCCGCTTTAGGTTTGAATTCAGACAACTTGACCAAAGAATAATATCCTATGGTTAATACACGTCTTTCCGGATTCACGCGAAAGGTTCGAAGCCATTGTTGGTCTTTCAATCCGCGCACACGATTCGGATCACCAAAGGCGTGGAACTGTTTCAGATAAATTCCTTTCAACGAAGTCAATTCTTGCAAGATGCGTTTCGCGGCTTCGTCTAAACTTTCGTTGTCGAGAACCAAATCTCCAGGTACTGCTTTTTGAGTTTTAAGGTGAATATTGTCGGGCTGCTTTTGCTCAATTAACAACACTTTCAGCGTGTCGTTGTCAAATCCGAAAACAACACAATCCACTGAAACGTCCATTCCCAATGTGTTTTTCGGCGTTGGCTCACTATTCTTTTTACTCATGATACTTCGTGTGCTAAATACACTTTCAAATGTAAAGCAAAAAATTCATTTACTTTCGTGGCTATGATTACATCAGCTCTTCAGCCACTTTCCATTGGAAAGAATGAAATTAAGAATCGCTTTATTATGGGGTCAATGCACACTGGATTGGAAGAACTTCCAAACGGATTTGAAGCCATGGCCGCCTATTTCGCTGAACGCGCGAAAGGAGAAGTGGGATTGATTATCACAGGCGGAGTTTCTCCAAACGATGAAGGAAGACTTTGGCCAGGCGCCATTTGCTTTAATGCTGATGATCAGATTTCGAAACATCAAATCATTACACACGCCGTGCACGAAGCTGGAGGGAAGATTGCTATGCAAATTCTGCATGCTGGAAGATATGGGGTGCATGATAAATGCGTGAGCGCTTCGGCCATTCAAGCACCGATTAATATTTATACGCCACGCGCTTTGAGCGTGGAAGAAATTCAGAATACAATTCAAGACTTTGCGAATTGCGCGCGCAGAGCGGAAGAGGCGAGATACGATGGAATTGAAATCATGGGCAGCGAAGGCTATTTCCTTCATCAGTTTATTGCGCCGCGAACAAACAAACGCGAAGACGAATACGGAGGAACATTTGAAAATAGAATGCGTCTTCCGTTGGAAATTATTGCGGCTATTCGTGCGATTGTTTCTGAAAAGTTCATGCTCATCTATCGCATTTCAGTAGTTGATTTGGTGGAAGAGGGAAGTTCGAAAGAGGAAGTCATTCAATTCGCGAAGGCGCTGGAAGCCGCAGGCGTTCACTTGTTGAACACGGGCATTGGTTGGCACGAAGCGCGAATTCCAACGATTAGCATGCGCGTGCCGCGAGGATCATTTGTGTGGGCTGCGGAATTGTTGAAGCAAAACGTTTCCATTCCGGTTTCAGCAACGAATAGAATTAACACACCTGAATTGGCGGAAGAAATTATTTCTTTTGGAAAGGCCGATGCCGTAAGCATGGCGCGTCCGCTTTTGGCCGATCCGCATTTTGTGTTGAAGGCCAAGAGCAATCAATCGAACCTCATTAACACTTGTGTGGGTTGCAATCAAGCTTGCCTCGACCAAATATTTTCTGGAGAAATTGCTTCTTGTTTGGTGAATCCGTTTGCGGCCAGAGAACTGACCCTGCAGCTTCTTCCTTCAACATACAAAAAGAAAATTGCTGTGGTAGGAGCAGGCGTTGCCGGACTCACGGCTGCCTTGGTTTTGGCGCAACGCGGCAATGAAGTGGAAGTGTTCGAACAGCAAGAATCGTTGGGTGGACAGCTTCGCTTGGCAGCGCAAGTGCCAGGTAAGGAAGAATTTTCAGAGACCTTGCGTTATTATACCGAGCAGTTGAAAATGCACGAAGTGAAGATTCATTTGAACACTTCCTTCCAACTGAAAAATTTCAAAGAGCATTATTTCGAAGAAGTGGTTT
>JBIKRF010000099.1:0-8251 GCA_044349305.1 Flavobacteriales bacterium | reverse complement strand
CTTTTTGATCTAACGGAAGAATAACGAAGAACGAGCTTCCTTTTCCTACCTGAGTTCGGAAGGCGACGTTACCGCTCATCTGGGTAACAATACTTTTCACCATAGCTAAACCCAATCCGCTTCCAGTGCTGCGTGTGGTGAAGTTCGGCATGAAAATTCTTTTCGATATTTCAGGTGAAATTCCACTTCCGTTGTCAGTAATTTTTATAACAACATAATTATCAGAGAAGCGTAAAGTGAGGGATATTTTCTTCGAACGTTCTGTTGGTATCGATTGAATGGCGTTCGTGATTAGATTGTTTAAAACACGTATCACATGCGATTTATCTCCGTTTATAAACGCCGATTCCGTTTTGTTTTGAAAGAATGAAATGCTCTGATTGTCATTTTCAAATGTGGTGATCACCGACTTCACAATGTCTTGAAGATTCAAGCGCTCATTTTTAGATTGCGGCATTTTAGCGAAGTTCGAAAACTCTTGCGCAATGTGCGACAGCGTGTCTATTTGATCGGTCATGCTCTGCACGAAATCGTTGAGTCGTGTTTGAAATTCTTCCGGATTGTCTTGCCAAGAGCGCTGCAGATGTTGTAAGCGAAGCTTCATTGGCGTTAGCGGATTTTTAATTTCGTGAGCAACCTGCTGCGCCATTTCGCGCCAAGCTGTTTCGCGTTCTTGCTGCGCTAATTTGTCTGCGCTGGCTCCCAATTGAAACAACATTCTGTTGTACTCTTGAATGAGCTGTCCAATTTCATCGTTGCTCTTCCACTCCAAGGGCTCATTCTTTTTACCAAGCTTCAGGTGGTTAATGCTTTCGCTTAATTTACTTAATGACTTTGTGAAATCTCGTGTAATTAGAAAGGCAATACCTGCAGCTAAAATGAAGAGCACAATGTAGGTGGTGCCAATTTCTTTCATGAAATTCCAGAGCTTGGCTTTTTCAACTTCATTCTTTTCGTAGAGCATGCCCACCAGGGCTAACGGCTTCCCGTAATCGTCGCTGAAACACCAGTATGCTAAGTTGTGTGTAGGGTTTGTTTCAGAAGGAAGAATGACGGCTCTTTTTTTAGTAGACGTAATAATCTGAGAGGTAAGTTCCTGCGAAAGCTGCATGGGAATTTTATTCGCTTCAGCCGTATCGGTATTCATAGAAACCAGATACCTTCCGTTTAAATCGTAAATGGTTATAAAAAGATTGTTTATTTCAGAAAGTTCACAGACTTTATCTCCCAAAAGCATGGATATAGAATCAGTGGCAATAACCCCTCCGTTCTGAAGCAACAGGTAGTCGAGCGAAGCGCGAATAGACGTTTCTTTTTCTGCAATTCGCTCGTCGTTGTATTTAATATCATGCTCATAATGGTCGAAGCCAGCAACAATGCCCGTTACAATGAACGATATGACAATTATGGAAAAAAGTGAAACGTAAATTCGAGAGCGTAAAGTCATTGGATTAGAAATCGAAGTCGTTGGTTTCTTCTGGATTTAAATTTACAGGAATTATACTTAGACCGACAACTATTGGATAAAGTTCTGTTTGAAATCTTGCCGAGTTGAAAAGCGGAGTTAAGGATTTCGACGCGAAGAAGGTTATGTTCTGAAACCCGAGACGAATGCAGGCATCTAAATTTATGCGGTTAACATAAATGTCTTCGCTGTTTTTTCGAACGATACTAGCGCCGGTTATTTCATGTTTATGGTAGGTGCTATTTGCGTAACGGTAACTCCCTTGTACTCCGAAAGCAAGGTGCAGGTTATTCTCGAAAGTGTTCTTGCTGTTTAGCTCCAACATAAGTGGAATCGATACAGAGAACGAACGCAATTGATTTTTTACATAATCAATGCTGTCATTCTGCGCCGTTGTCTGGCCATCTGACTGCACAAACTTAAAGTCGTCTTTGAATCCAAATTGCTGATAGCCGAGTGAAATTCCAGAAAAGAATCCAAATCTATTCGAGATCAATTGCTTTTTGTATTCGACAAAATTCAATCGCACCAAGAAGGATTGATTCCATTTTAAAGGATATTTTCCATTGTGCAAGGAAGTTCCGCCAAAATCTAAACCTGTAAAGAAGCACATATAACGAATGTATTCCTTCTCGTTATAAAATTCTTTGAGAGGGACTTCCATGGGAGGTGTTTCAAACATATCTAGTGTGATCTCTTCCATGGGCATTACAGTGTCCGGAACAGAAATAACATCAAGACTGTCTGTTTGTCCGAAGGTGCAGAGCGCTGAGGAGAAAATAAATATTAAAACGAAACGCTTCATGAAAGTGAATGTTTTTCAAATGTAAGCTATCTATCTTTGCGCGGCATGAATACAAAAAAGGATTTGCGAGAATTGAGTTCGGAAGAGCTAATGTCCGAGTTGAAAGAACTTGGAGCACCTTCTTTTCGTGCTAAGCAAATTCGCGAGTGGATGTGGCAGCGCGGTGCGACGAGCATTCCAGAAATGCAGAATTTACCAAAAGACTTAAGAGAGAAGCTCGACGAGAAATATTTCTTATCGAAGGCGGTCTTGCATGAACAGCAGATTAGTACCGATAAGACCATAAAGTGCGCTTTTAAAGTTGACGGAGATAAGGTGGTTGAAGGGGTTTTAATTCCGACGACAAAACGCATGACCGCATGCATTTCTTCGCAGGTGGGATGTAGCTTGGCGTGTAAGTTCTGTGCAACAGGAAAGCTTAAGATGATGCGCAATTTGACAGGCGGAGAGATCTTCGACCAGGTGAATTATTTGCGTAGCGAGGCGCTTACGCGTTACAACACTCCTTTGACAAACATCGTGTACATGGGCATGGGTGAGCCTTTGTTGAATTACAAGAACATGATGACATCTATTCAGTGGATTACGAGCCCTGAAGGTTTGGGCATGTCGCCACAGCGCATTACGGTGAGTACAGCGGGAATAGCGAAGATGATTAAGAAGTTGGGCGACGACAAAGTAAAGTTCAACTTGGCACTTTCACTGCACGCAGCCAACGATGAGAAGCGCAATAAGATCATGGAAATTAACGAGTCGAATAATTTGGCTTCGCTATCTGAGGCGTTGAAATATTTTCACGAAGCAACAGGCACTCGTATAACTTTTGAATACATCATTTTCAAAGATTTTAACGATACCATTCAAGATGCAAGGGAGCTAGCTGAATTCTCGAAACAACTTCCCGTTAAAATAAATATTATTGAGTACAATCCGATCGATGACGGCGAGTTTCAGCAGGCCAGTCCAGAGCGTGTAGAGGCGTTTGCGAAGTTCTTGGAAAGCAAGAACATGATTGTAAATGTTCGCCGTTCGCGTGGAAAGGATATCGATGCAGCATGCGGGCAATTGGCCAATAAGAACAAATTGGCAGATGAACGTGTTTTCAAAAATAAAAATTGAGTTTTAACTGAAATAAAAGAGAACTAAACTTGTAAACTAAATAACTTAAAATGAAAAAAATAATTTTCTTAGCAGCAATTGCAGTAGGTCTTGCTTCATGCGGCGGGTGGAACGACGAAAAACGTTCAGAGGTTAAATCTGAGTGTGAAAAGACAGTTGGTAATCTTTACACGAAAGAAGACGCTACCAAAATTTGCGATTGCGTTTCTTCGAAGACCACAGAGAAGTTTCCGAAGGCAGATTACAAGGCAAGTGATATTAATGACCAAACGAAAGAGTGTATCAAAGACGGAAAATACATTGATATCCTTACGAAAGAGTTGGAAGAATCGTTTAGCAAGCTAGAAAGCGCTGCAGACTCGGCAACGAAGGCCTTAGAAGCTCAGATGAACGAGGAAATGAGTAAGCTTACCGAGTAAATGAAACCATTCTGCGAAGATTTATTTGGGTACAAGCGCATCAAAACGCTTCCCGTTACCATTGGTGAATTAACCATGGGAGGCGACGCGCCTATTCGTGTGCAATCTATGACCACAGCCGACACGATGAATACCGAAGCAACCGTTGCTGAAAGTATACGCATGATTGACGCGGGTTGTGAGTTGGTGCGAATTACGGCACCCAGTAAAAACGAAGCAGAGAATTTGCGAAACATTCGCGAAGAACTTCATAAGCTCGGGTACAACACTCCGCTTGTGGCCGACATTCACTTTACTCCGAACGCCGCAGAAATAGCGGCACGCATTGTAGAGAAGGTTCGTGTGAACCCAGGTAATTACGCCGATAAAAAGAAGTTCGAAGAGATTGTTTACACCGACGAATCGTACGCTGCAGAATTGAAGCGTATTCGCGATCGGTTTATTCCCCTTGTTGAAATTTGTAAGGAGCACGGAACGGCCATGCGTATTGGAACCAATCACGGCTCGCTCTCCGATCGTATTTTAAGTAGATACGGAGATACCCCGGAAGGTATGGTTGAGTCGGCGATGGAATTCATTCGCATTTGCCTCGATTGCAATTACAAGAATTTGGTTATTTCCATGAAGGCGTCTAATCCGCAAGTGATGGTGCAAGCTTATCGATTGTTAGTGCAAACGCTTTTGGAAACAGGTGAGGTCTTTCCGCTTCATCTCGGTGTAACAGAAGCGGGTGATGGTGAAGATGGAAGAATTAAATCGGCCATAGGAATTGGTGCCTTGTTGGAAGACGGCATTGGCGATACCGTTCGTGTTTCGTTAACAGAGGCGCCTGAAGCAGAGATGCCAGTAGCTAAATTGTTGGTAGATCGTTACGCCAACAGAACTTCAGGAATTCACATTCCGAAGGAAGAAATTCCGATTGACTTTTTCGCTTATTCAAGAAGGCATACACATGAAGTTTTGAATTTAGGTGGAAAGAATGTTCCGCGAGTTTTCGCAGATTATTCCAACCGCGAAACAATTACAGCTGCTTCTCTTTTCGCAGTTGGATATGCTTATTCTGTTGATATGGACAAATGGAATTTGTCTGATTCGGCGTGCGATTATTTGTTTGTTGGAAAGAACCAAGTGAATTTTGAAATTCCTGGAACCCTTGCTGTGGTTATGGAATATGAAGCATGGCTTCAGAATAAGAACAAAGAGCGTCATTACCCCGTGCTTTCATGCAATGAATACATTCAACCGAACGAACGTTCGGGTGAGTTAAATTTTGTTGAAGTGGAATTGGAAGATTTGACAGAGGCCTTTCTTTCTGTGTTGAAATCAGATGCTACTGTTGTGTTGTTGTTGAAGTCTTCGCATGAATGTGCCGTTCAACACAGAAGAACAGCAACCTTCAGATTAATGAATCAAGGTGTAACCTGTCCGGTTGTGCTTTCTTCGAAATATGATTTAGATGAAGAAGCGTATACGCTTTATTCGTCGACCGACGTGGGATCCTTGCTGCTAGACGGATTGGGCGACGGCGTTCTTATTTCAAATACCCATTCGTCGTTAGCGAAATCGAACGCGATAGCGTTTGGAATTCTTCAGGCAACTCGCACGCGTATTTCTCGCACGGAATATATTTCTTGTCCGAGTTGCGGAAGAACACTTTTCGATCTTCAAGAAACCACCGCTAAGATTCGTTCACGCACTTCGCATTTGAAGGGGGTGAAGATCGGAATCATGGGTTGCATAGTAAACGGGCCGGGTGAAATGGCCGATGCCGATTATGGTTACGTTGGAACAGGCGTAGGTAAGATTACGCTTTACAAAGAGAAGAATGTGGTGAAGAAGAACATTGACGAAGCTCAAGCTGTTGATGAGCTTATCTCGTTGATTAAGGAATATGGCGATTGGGTTGAACCCTGACGCAGAGCGTAGATGCTTTGCAAGATTCTTCGAAAGATGTTTCACAAGATGCAAGTGCTTTGCAAGATTCTTCGAAAGATGTTTCACAAGATGCAAGTGCTTTGCAAGATTCTTCGAAAGATGTTTCACAAGATGCAAGTGCTTTGCAAGATTCTTCGAAAGATGTTTCACAAGATGCTTCGCAAGATTTTTCAAAAGGTATTTTTGCGAAGCAATCTTACATAGTATCTTACGAAGTATCTAGGATACTATCCTTACCTCTTTCAAGAACCGTCTGGCAATATCCTTCGCTTCTTCGAGATTCGAATTACACACTGTAATGTGTCCCATTTTTCGGAAGGGCTTGGTGTCTTCCTTTCCATATAAATGAATGTAAGCACCTTCGGTGTGAAGCACTTCTTCTATGTTTTCGTAGCGCGCTTTTCCTTCAAAACCTTTTTCACCCAACAGGTTAATCATAACAGCCGGTGTGCGCAGTCCTGTGCTTCCTAAGGGCATGTTCAAGATCGCGCGAAGGTGCATGCCGTATTGCGAAACGAAGCACGCTTCAATGGTGTGGTGACCGCTGTTATGCGGACGAGGAGCAATTTCATTCACCAATAAATTCCCATCGGCCGTTAGGAATAATTCAATGGCTAGGAGACCTACATGGTTAAGTTTATTTGCAATATCTGAAGCAATTTTTTTCGCGTTGCTTTCAACGTCTGTGTTGACATGCGCCGGAGAAAAAATGAATTCTACGAGGTTCGCTTCCGGATTGAATTCCATTTCAACCAAAGGGAAAGTGGCTATTTCTCCGCTTTCATTTCGCGCCACAATCACAGCTAATTCTTTCACGAAAGGAACAAATTCTTCAAGCACACTTGGTGCATCGAAAGCCGCGTTAAACTCGGCTTCTGTGCGAAGTGGTGTCACGCCTTTTCCGTCGTAACCTCCTTTGCGAAGCTTTTGCATGAATGGGCCTTTTTCTTTAAACAGCAACGCATCATCTGCGTTATCGATTAGGTGGAAAGGCGCGGTTGGAATGTTATTCGCTTTATAAAATTGTTTTTGAAGTCCCTTGTCTTGAATGGTACGAAGCGCCTGTGGTGTTGGAAAAATTTTTTTCCCAAGACGTTCCAATTCTTCAAGTGCTTCAATGTTTACGTGTTCAATTTCGATGGTTAGAACATCGACTGTTTTTCCGAAATCGAGAACAGTTTGGTAGTCGTTGAAATTTCCAACAACGAATTTATTCGCAAGGTCGGCGCAAGGCGCGTTAACAGAAGGGTCTAAAACAGAGATATGAATATTGAAGTTAACAGCTTCTTGAATGAGCATTCTACCGAGCTGTCCGCCTCCTAAAATTCCAAGTTTGGTTGTAAGATCTACTTGATGATTCATTTTTCAAAGATAGAATTTCTTTTGCCGATATATCTTTGCCGCGCAAATGGGAGATCAAATAAATGTGTGGCTCGACGATTTAAGCGCTTTTTTTTGGCGCCTTTCGCAATTTCCGATTGCTTTCCAATTGCTTATTTGGCTGCTATCTGCAGGATTCTTTTGGCTCGTTTTCTTTTTCTTGTGGAAGAAATTCGTTGTGAAAAATTCCAGCGAAAAATCCCTTTCGATTTGGTGGATGGGTTTTGTTTTGGTGGGATTGCCCATTGTTTTCGCGGTTATAATAGACGCCAGACAAACGTTGGCGAAAGAAGAATCGGAGTTGCGCAGCGCAAGCATTGTTCCGGTTGTTGAAGTTTCAAAAGACAGTTTGTATTCTTCGGAAGTACAATTAGACACCGTTCCGCTCGGAGATTTAGGTGTTCCTAAAACCCGCACCATATGGGCGAAACCGGGTATTGAGGTAATTGAATTGAAGTTTCAAAATCCGAATGCCTACGTTGTGTTAGCTATTGCTGACTTGAATTATTTTTCAGTGGAATTGGATTCGCTCTACAAGGAAAAGGAACTGACCTCTTCCTTTGCTAAACAATACAAATGTGAAATTGCTGTGAACGGTGAAGCAGGAACCACACCTGGAATGAACGCTCCACTCGGTCAATGGACAGGCAATTACATTGTGAATGGAAAGCCATATAAATTGGAAGATTCAGACAAGCGTCCGTTTTTATATTTCAACAAACAAGGAAAGGGATACTACTCGAAAGACCGCGATGTTGTGCGTATTCCAAACAACGAGATGTACAATGCCATTTGGGGCAGATACGATTTAATTGTGAATGGAAAGGAATTTATTGATTCTCGTGATGGCACGAAAGACAATGCTTATCCGCGCACAATCATGGGTATTGACGAAAGCGGAAATAAATTATTCTTGCTCATTGCCGATGGCAGAAAACCACAGCACAGCCGAGGATTAACCATGAAGGAATGTGCTGCGTTGTTGCTGCCATACGGGTGTGCCAATGCGATGTCTTGCGACCAGGGCGGCAGTTCGTGCATGTATGTTGAAAAATTCGGAATCGTGAATCGTCCGGGAGATGGCGGCGAACGTCCAGTTTACACCCATTTCGGGCTAAAAAGAAATTA
>JBIKRF010000098.1:0-8276 GCA_044349305.1 Flavobacteriales bacterium | reverse complement strand
TTCCTGCAGTGCCGTAATTCACAGGCGCTGGATCAGGTTCTGTTCCCGTTTGGCCGTTTCCAAAATCCCACGTGTAGGTCGTTAATTGACTGGCATCGCCACCAATGGTTGCTACATAGTCTACGTCCAGTGAACCACAGCCGGCAGATTGATCGAATGTAAAAGTCGATGTTCCTCCTGGGCCTTGATCAACGATTAACGTTACGATAAAACTATCGTTTTGAGTAACCTGAAATCCAAACGCCTCAGCCAATGCCGAAACGCTAATTACAATATCATATGTCCCCGGTAAAATAGGAGTTCCGCAAATAGTTCCACAACCATAATTCTCACCTTGTGAAGGATAAAAAATTCCATCAGCGTCGTTCAAAGTAAACTCTAAACCAAAGGGCAGCCCTGAAATATCGGTTACCGTTAATTGAAGCAAGGTTGCATTAACTCCTGAGGCAGGATCAATCACATCGGCAGGAATAAAAAACGTCATGACTTGCTCATAATACACTCCGGTAGTTGCGTTGGGCGGTATGGCTGGACAAAACTGTGGTGTTCCCGTTGTATTCGTACAGGTTAAATCAGCAGTGCACGTGGGACATTGCGCATTCACAGAATAAATAGCAACAAAAAACATCGCGAAAAAAACAGATGTGTTCTTCATAGGATAGGGTTCAAACTAAGGTTATATCAAGATTAAGTATTTTTTTCTAATTGACAATGCTTTGCTAGAAAAAAGCAAGAAAGAGAATCTATCTTCGCGGTCTATATGAAACACTCCATTACTCGAAAATTATTTGCTTACCTAATCAACGGATTGGTATTGGCGCTGCCTATTTACATAACGGGTTACGTTTTATACACCATTTTCAATTCGTTAGATAGAATATTACCTATTGAACACAAATATCCCGGTCTTGGAATTTTAATTCTGATAGTGGTTTTAGTTATTCTCGGATTTCTTGGAGCTAAAATTATTAACGAACAAATTCGCAATCGCCTCTTAAAATTCTTAGATCGAATTCCTTTCATTAAAACCATTTACAAGAGCATTACCGACATGCTTGGTGCCTTTGTTGGAAATAAAAAACGATTTAATAAGCCCGTATTGGTGCGATTGAGCAAAGACAACGACGTTGAGGTCATTGGTTTCGTTACCGATGAAGATCTTCAAGAAATAGGTGAAGCTCAAGCAGGAAAAGTTGGCGTTTATGTTCCCATGAGTTATAGTTTTTCAGGACATTTGGTTATTGTTCCTCGCAGTAATGTTAAGCCTATTTCAGGCAATTCACTCGAACTTATGAAGTATGTCGTAAGCGGCGGTGTTGTTGAATTCGAGCCTGAAAAAAATGAAGGAACGAAATAAGGCACTTGTCTTACTTCACTTTATCGTTTTCCTCTGGGGATTCACGGGAATTCTCGGAAAAGAATTGAACTTCTCCGTTACTGTTTTAGTCTTTTTACGCATGATGGTGGCACTGATCTCCATTGCGATTTATAAATATTTCTGGAAGAAATCATTCGTTGTTTCGCGCTTCGATCTCATTAAACTTTTGTTTGTTGGCGTCCTCACTGCAGCCCATTGGCTGTGCTTTTTCTACAGCATTCACATCAGCAATGTAAGCACCGCGCTAGCTGTTATTAGCACCACGGCATTCTTCGTTGCGCTTATTTCTCCCTTGTTTACTCGGAAGAAATTCGTGTGGAAGGAACTCGCTCTGGGGACCTTAGTAACTGCCGGGGTTGCGGTTATTTTCAATGTTGAAATGGAATACGCTTTGGGAATCGTCTTCGCGCTTTTAGCGGCTTTATTCGCCGCTATTTTTTCCTCCTTCAACGGGAAATTCATTCGCACCATTCACGCAAGCAACATTGCGCTCTATGAAATGCTCGGAGGAAGCGCGGTTTTGATTGCTGTAATTTCCATTCAAGGCGAATGGAATATTGTAGCTGAATTAAGCACCTACGATTGGTTGTTGGTCGTATTACTCGGCACAGTAACGACAGCGTTTGCCTTCATTGCTAGCGTGAATGTCATGAAGCATCTATCGCCATTCTCTTGCGCTATTGCCATTAACCTCGAGCCTGTTTATACGATTCTATTGGCCTTGCTTTTTTACGGACAATCGGAATATATGCGTCCGTTGTTTTACGTCGGAGCCGTCCTTATTCTTTCCAGTGTGTGGTTAGAGAGTTTGTTGCGGAAAAAAGCTTAATTTAGTTTTAAATATTTTTATATGGCCATTATAGATGTTATCAAATTCGAAGGGCAGCAAGGCCTTTTAATTTGGAAATGGGAAGCTCAAAACAATAAAAAAAGAGGCGAAGAAATTAGACTTGGTTCTCAATTGATTGTTGGACCTGCGCAAGAAGCAATTTTCGTTAGAGGTGGAGAGATCGTTGATGTTTTCGGCCCAGGAACTCATACTCTAAGCACAAATAATTTACCAATACTTTCAAAAATAATTGGCTTGGCATTCGGTGGAGATTCTCCCTTTAACGCCGAGGTTTATTTCGTAAATAAATCTGTTTTACTCGATAATAAATTTGGATTACTGCCCTTCAACTTGCTTGAGCCTAATTTTAAAATTCCGGTACCTATCACGGCACGAGGAAGTTTCGCCATTCGCGTTGAAGATGGGTCGTCTCTTTTAAAGCAACTGGTTGGTAATTTATCTACCTTCGAAGGACAAGCCATTTCACAGCATTTCCGGGGTATCTTGACTGAGAACGTTAAAACAGCAATTGCCAATATTTCAAAAAATGAAAATTTAAGTCCGTTTGAATTAGAGGTCATTGTTTCTGAAGTTTCAACCGCAGTAAGATCAATACTCGACCAATCTCTTTCTGAATACGGGCTCGACCTCAAGTTGTTTTCAATTGAAGGCATTTCTATTGTAGACGACGATCCAAAGGTTAAAAAACTTCTCGATGAATATCAAAGACTCATGTCGGAAGATGTTGAAGAAAGAATGCGCCTGAAAAGACGTGCAGAAAATTTGGAAGTATACAAGATTGAAAGAACATTTGACACCACCGATAAAGCCGCAGAAAATATTGGTGGAGGGGAAGGTGGTACGGGCGGCATTCTTGGAACTATGGTAGGCATGGGAATGGTAAATCCAATTGCCCAATCCATGGGGAATATGATGGCCAACGTAAATCAGAACGTGGCACCTAGCGACGACGGCAGCTCGAAAATTATTGAGCTGTTAAAGCAACTTGGTGAATTAAAATCAATGGGAGTTCTTACTGAAGAAGAATTTACTGCGAAAAAACAAGAGCTTCTTTCAAAACTTAAATAACACATGAAATCACGATTTACCGCCGGTTTGTTGGCAATTCTTCTTGGAGGATTCGGCGCACATAAATTTTACTTGAACTCAAATGTCTCTGGTATCTTTCGATTAATCTTCTTTTGGACGTGGATACCGGCATTTCTTGGGATTTACGAAGGACTCGTCTTCCTTACTATGACAGATGATGATTTCAACAGAAAATACAACCCTCAAATGTATGCTCCAATTCAAAATCAACAAGGAACTTACTACACCCAAGCTGAAATAAAAATTCCAGAAAAATGCCCGAGCTGCAAAAATCCAAATACAAAAAAACTTACAGTGTGTGAATGGTGCGGAGGAAAAACGATATAATCAAATTAGCATGAAAAAAATAACCACTCTTGTCGGGTTTTCAGTTTTATTGTTGAATGCAATCGTGTTTCTAATTCTTTCGAATTACAACCCCTTCAACTTTACTCTATCGTCTATTACCATCTTTTCTACTTGGCTGCTCATAACCTTATCGGCTAAAACTTCACCTAACAACGGATTCAAAATTGGCCTGACATTTTTCTTCTCATTAACCTTCTTTGTAAAACTAACATTAGCATTAATTTCCAATTCAGTTATCAAAGACAATCCTGTTCTTGTGATACTTGCGTGTGTTACCTTGCTGGAATTTATTCTTCTGTTCCTACCTAATATTTTAAGGAAAAATTAACCCTCGGATTTCTTGATGTAACGTTGGTTAATTCACAACATACGCTCTTACATAATCCACCACAAAGGTGTTTTTTTCAAATGGTAATCTATTCTCTGATTGCTGAACGGCCATGTCTACCAACAGTTTCATCGGTGATCTTGGGAAAACATTTTCTTCTCTTCCTTCCATAATCTTTCCGTCTTTGCGGTCGCTCGATTTTTTATAGCGATTAAGCGTTCGCATCTCTTTTCCATCGGTGTACCAAACAATTGCTCGCTCTGTCCACAAGACACCATACGTATGCATGCCTTCTGATCCGTCAAACGGCAACTTCTCGCCATCGCCAGACATTTTCTTGTTGTAATGCGCAGTCATATGCTGAACACGTGATTCTTTCTTTTTACTGTAAGCACCGAACATGTTCTCTTCGTTCCAAAATTCGAACACATCGATCTCATTGTTGGTTCCGTCAGATTCACCATAGAGCCAAAACGCTGGCCATGCATCTCTTCCTTTGGGCAACTCACATCGAATTTCATAATACCCCCAATGGAACAATTCCTTCGATTCGAACTCGCCTGTATCGTAATTGAAATTACCCTTGCGCTCTTTCATTCCATCGGTAATCCAAACAGAAAAAGATTGGTTTACTCGTTCTTTTGGAAGAGTGGTAATGGTAACCATTCCGTTCTTCACCAAAACGCTTTCCCTGGTTAGCCATTGTTGCGTAATCTTCTGATCAGCATCTCTGGTGACACCTTCACGAATTAACCACTTCTTCTCATTAAGTTGAACACCATCAAACTCATCGTTGAACGAAAGTTTCATGGGGATTTCCATTCCGCGAAAATTAATTACGGTGTCCTTCGGCTGTGCAAAAACACATGCAGGCACTATTGCGCAAATAACGACAAGCAACTTCTTCCACATAAAAAATTATTTTTTAGGTTGAAACCACGATGAATACATGACATAGTTGTTCGCTATGCGCTGAACTTCACCTTGAAACAATTCCGGAGAAAGGTCTTTGATTTTTTTTGCTGGAATTCCTGCGTACACACTTCCGCTTTTCACATGCGTTCCCTCGGTAAGAATGGCTCCTGCAGCAATGATGCAATTCTCTTCAATCACGCAATTGTCCATGACTATTGCACCCATTCCAATAAGTACATTGTCGTGAATGGTGCATCCGTGAACCATGGCCCTGTGGCCAATGCTCACGTTGTTTCCAATTTTAGTTCCGGCTTTCTGGTAGGTGCCGTGAATGATGGCCCCGTCTTGAATGTTCACTTTGTTGCCCATTTCAATGGTGTTCACGTCGCCGCGAACAACAGCGGTGAACCACACACTGCATTGATCTCCCATCGTAACTTGTCCGACTATCGTTGCGTTTTCAGCAATGAAACAATCGTTTCCCCACACTGGAGAAACGCCGTTAACAGGTAAGATCAAAGGCATAGTTTCGAATTACAATGGAATATTTCCGTGCTTCTTACGCGGCATTTTCTCTGCCTTATTTTCAAGCATTTCAAATGCACGAATTAACTTCTCGCGAGTCACTGCTGGCTCTATCACTTCGTCTACATATCCGCGTTCAGCGGCGCTGTAAGGGTTTGCGAAAAGGCTAGCGTATTCGGCTTCTTTCTCTTTCCACTTCGCGTCTTTGTCTGCCGCCTCTGCAATTTCCTTCTTGAAAATAATTTCAGCAGCGCCCTTCGCGCCCATAACTGCAATCTCTGCCGAAGGCCAAGCGAAGTTCATGTCTGCACCAATGTGCTTGCTGTTCATTACGTCATACGCTCCGCCGTAAGCTTTGCGAGTAATCACAGTTACACGCGGAACCGTTGCTTCGCTGAAGGCGTACAACAACTTCGCTCCGTTTGAAATAATTCCGTTCCACTCTTGGTCGGTTCCAGGTAAAAATCCAGGAACGTCTTCCAACACCAATAATGGAATGTTAAACGCATCGCAGAATCTTACGAAACGTGCAGCCTTGTTGCTGCTCTTAATGTCTAATACACCGGCCAAAAACGCTGGCTGATTTGCAACAATACCAATGCTCCTTCCAGCAAGGCGCGCGAAACCAACCACAATATTTTCAGCGTAATCTTTATGTACTTCCAACCAAGACTCTTCGTCTACAACGGCTGAAATAACTTCTTTAATGTCGTATGGTTGATTCGGGTTTGCAGGAATAATTCCGTTTAAACCCTCTCTTCTTTCGTTGCCCGCTTCGTAAGGCAAGCGTGCTGGAGTTTCCTCGCAGTTTTGCGGCATGTACGAAAGCATTTGACGAATCACCTTCAACGCAGCCACATCGTTCTCTGCCGTCAAATGCGTAACACCACTTTTCGTGCTGTGTGCACTTGCACCGCCCAAATCTTCACTGCTTACTTCTTCGTGTGTTACGGTCTTCACTACGTTCGGACCAGTCACAAACATGTAGCTCGTGTTTTCCACCATAACAATGAAATCTGTTAAGGCCGGAGAATACACAGCACCGCCAGCGCATGGACCCATTATCGCACTCAACTGTGGCACTACTCCGCTGGC
The DNA here is from genome assembly GCA_044349305.1 of Flavobacteriales bacterium. Lineage (GTDB taxonomy): Bacteria > Bacteroidota > Bacteroidia > Flavobacteriales_D > Sanyastnellaceae > CAIZGX01. Next base: position 1,748 of record JBIKRF010000098.1, on the reverse strand, counting down.
TTGAACATTTTTGTAGAAGATGTCGGCATAGCCGCCAAGACTCACCACGCCTTCCTGAATACGCGCACCACCACTGTCGTTTAGACCAATTAACGGCGCGCCGTTTTTCATGGACAAGTCCATGATTTTGCAAATCTTCTGCGCGTGCGCTTCTGCAAGCGATCCGCCCATTACGGTAAAATCTTGAGAGAAGACATACACCAAACGACCGTTGATTTTACCGTATCCGGTAACCACACCGTCGCCTAAATATTTTTCATTTTCTAATCCGAAATTGGTGCTGCGGTGGGTTACCAGCATTCCAATTTCTTCGAAAGAGTTTGAATCTAACAAAACCTCTATGCGCTCACGAGCTGTGAGTTTTCCTTTTTTGTGCTGCGACTCTATACGTTTCGCACCACCACCCAATAAAGCTTCTTGCTTCTTCTGTTCGAGATTGGCTAATTTTTCTTGCATGCGGCAAATTTAGGATTATTCCGCTGTGCCTGCTACATCGAATTCAATGACAACCTCAGTTCCGCCGTTGTTAAACAAACATCTGTCGGCTAAGCGTTGCATCAAAAATACACCTCTTCCGTGAGGCAATTCAATGTTTTCAGGAGCGGTAGGGTCTGGTAAATTTTCGTGATCGAAACCCGGACCCTCATCAGAAATAATAAATCGCAAAGTCTTTTCACTTTCTAATTCAAAAGTCAGAGAAACCTGAAGCTCAGTATTCATGCGGTTTCCGTGAACCACTGCATTGTTTACAGCTTCGGTTAAACAGATCAACACTTCGCCGTAGTAATCCTCCTTCACCTTGTATTCACTGCACACATCGTCTACTAGCTTCTCAGCTAAATGTATGCTTTCAAGCACGGATGGAAAACGAAGTTGTCTGCGACCTTGGATCATGAATTAATTTTTGCGTATCAAAAATGAGAAAAAAAACGCGACATTCCATTTATTTCTTTCAGGAATTTCTGAAATAGCGCTGAGTCTTCTCTTTGTAGTAGGGTTTTAAGTTCGGAGAAACAGAACGCAGGGTCTCTACCCCCTTTTGTTTGTTCTTCAAAAACTCTTCGTATTTCTTAGGGTTTCCGACCGGGGCATTAATGGCCTCGTTGCTCTTGCGCTCTTCGTCCATCTCACGCACGCGCTCAGCTTCTTCGGCCTTCAATAATCGAATCATGATGTCATTCTGACGTCGAATACTCTCCTCGGTAACCTGATTGTTTACAATGTCGCGTTGAAGCTTTTCCATCTCCTTCGCTATCTGCTTCATTTCATTTCCAGCACCACTTCCGTCTTCGTTCAACTCGTTGCCCTTCTCTTCCATCATCTTGCGAATAGCTGCTTGCTTCGCGGCCATCTGCGCCAATTCTTTCGCCTGGCCTTCGTCGCCGCCACTTTTCGAACCGCCTGAATTGTTCTTGCCTTGATTCTGTCCTTTTTTCTTCGCCTCTTCCAACTGCTTCTGCAAGCCTTCTTGCATCCGTTTCATCTGCGCCGCAGACGCTTTGCTCTTGCCTTTGCCTTTTCCTTTTCCACCGGGTTTGTTGCAACTGCCTTTTCCTTCCTTCTTCGATTTCGATTCAGACTGCATCTGCGCTTGCATCTGTTGAAGCGCATCGTCTAACAACAACGCCAAGTTGTTGTAACCCGTCATGGCCGACTGCTGATTCTGCGTAATACGCGGCATGTTTCCATCTGGAAAATCTTTCATGACGCGATCGAGGTTCGCGTTGATTTCGTTGATCTCGTGATTC
>JBIKRF010000097.1:0-8458 GCA_044349305.1 Flavobacteriales bacterium | reverse complement strand
CTACCCATGCTTTTACAAATCCGTTGCGCGGATCTACAGACATAAGACTTGCGTGAAGAATGGTCTTGTGGTAAACAATACTGTCATAAGGGGTCATCGTCGTGTCTCTGTATCCACCGTGCTTGTAGATAGTCATGGCAACAGGCTTGTTGAATTCCGCTAACACTTCATCTTCGCTTCGCATGTTCCATGTGTGGCCGCAACCACCTGCATCTTCTTTGCAATGAAAATGCCCATCCGTTGTTTCAATATAATTTGAAGGTCTTCCGCAATCTGGACACATTTTTCCAGATAATTTCTTGTAACGATCACTGGTGGTGATCGCCTTTCGCATAATTGATTCTTTGTCGGCAGCAGTAATGCCCGAATAAAAAGGGTATTTGTCTTTCGGTCTTTGCCTAACGTTTCGCGTAAACGCTGGCTGAAGTTCCTTACTCAAATGCTCTTCCACCGCATGTTCCGCATGAATTTGCATGTTCTTGTCGAGGGTTGTGTAGACCTTCAATCCGTCTTCGTATATGTTGAAAGCGGTTCCGTCTCCCTTCTTGTATTTCAACTCGCCATTGGCATCACGCGTTTCTAAAATTTCAGTTAGCTTGTGTCGAACCGCTTCGCGGAAATAAGGCGCTTGCCCTTCATCATGCGAAACTCGCGCGTACTTCATTCCCAGTGGTTCTGTTCTGTACTTTTCATAATCATCTTCCGAGAGTTTCCCGTACTTCATCATTTGCGCCAGCACGACTTCTCTTCGCTTGGTAACCAACGAATCGCGTTTTATTGGGTTGAATAATGAAGAGTTTTTTAGCATTCCAACCAACATAGCGCCCTGCGGAACCGTAAGCGAATCGGGCGATGTAGAGAAGTAGATGTTCGCTGCACTTTTAATTCCAACCGCTTGATTCAAGAAATCATATTGATTCAAATACATGGTCAGAATTTCTTCTTTGGTGTAAACACGTTCGAGACGGAGCGCAATGACCCACTCCTGCAATTTTTGGCCTATGCGAGTGAAGATTCCAACATCTTCAAAATCTCTCGTGAACTGCAATTTCGCAAGTTGTTGCGTAATTGTGCTTCCTCCTCCGTCTGCTCCCAATGATACTGCGGCACGGGCCAAGCTGCGAACATCAATTCCACTGTGCTCTTTGAAACGCACGTCCTCAGTGGCGAGTAAAGCATCTATAACGTGACCAGGAATTTCTTGATAGGTAATATCTGAACGATTTTCCTTGTAAAACGAACCTAAGGTAGAGCCGTCAGAAGCGTAAATCTGTGAAGCCAAACCAATTTTCGGGTTCGCTAATAAATCAATGTTCGGAAGTCCACTTAGTAAAACAGCGCCTAGCACAAGTGTGAAAAAAATCCAAGGCGACATTCCAATCCACCAAAGAATCTTAGCATATTTTTTTTCCTGTTCGGGTGTGTTTTCCATAGGTACAGATTAACGCGTTTTTCTGCGTAAAATTTCAACAATCAAAACTAACCTATCTACTGCGCCTTGCCGAAATAATTCTTTATTTTTTCAGCTATTTTTTCCCCTACGACTTGTTCAATTTCTTTTTGGGTGGCCGCCTTTATTCGAGCTACCGAAGAAAAATGTTGAAGCAATTTCTCAATGGTCTTCTTTCCTACTCCAGCAATGTTCTCTAGTTCGGAATGAATGGCCCCCTTGCTGCGGCGCTGTCTGTGCTTGCTTAATCCATATCTGTGGGCTTCATTTCGCAGGTGCTGAATAATCTTCAAACTCTCACTTCGCTTGTCTAAATAAATGGGAATACTGTCGCCCGGAAAGAATATTTCCTCCAAACGTTTCGCAATTCCTATCACGGCAATTTTCCCGCGCAGTCCCAAAAGGTCCAACGATTCCATGGCTGAAGAGAGCTGTCCCTTTCCACCATCAATAATCAAAAGCTGTGGAAGTGGCTGTTCCTCTTGAATCAAACGCGAATACCTTCGGTAAATGGCTTCGCGCATAGACGCGAAATCGTCGGGACCCACGACAGATTGTATGTTGAAAATGCGATAATCCGATTTACTTGGCTTCGCGTTTTTGAACACCACACACGCACTTACTGGGTTCGTTCCTTGAATGTTCGAATTGTCGAAACACTCAATATGCACGGGCAATTCAGACAAGTGCAAATCTTTTTTCATGGTTTCCAAAATGCGTTGCGTGTTGCGCTCGGGATCAAGGAAAGCCGCACGCTTGCGTGCTTCCAACAGAAAATGATTTGCGTTTTTTAATGAAAGGTCTACTAATTTTTTTTTGTCGCCGCGTTGCGGAATCATAATTTCCAATCCGGGAATTTTTTCATTCAATTCGAAAGGAAGCAATGCTGTTTTTGCTTTGCTGTTCATGCGTTCGCGAAACGAACGTACCACGAAAGCCAACACTTCTTCGTCAGTCTCATCTAACTGACGAACCACTTCGGCAGTGTACACGTGAACAATACTTCCGCGTAAGATGTGCATGTAATTCGCGTAGGTACTCTGTGTATCTGAGGCAATCGAAAACACTTCAACATTATCAATATCGGTATTTACAATGGTCGATTTCGCTTGGAAATTTTCCAAGGTTTGAATACGTTCTTTCAGCTGTTGCGCCTGCTCGAATTTTTGTTCGGAAGCCAATTGAAGCATGTCCTTTTTCAGGTTCTTCACCGCCTCTAAATATTCGCCTTTTATAATTCGCTTGATGTGCTGAATGCCTTGCTGGTATTCTTCTTCACGTTGCTTTCCAACGCAGGGCCCCAAACAATTTCCCAAGTGATATTCCAAACACACCTTGAATTTCTTCGCTTGAATGTTCGCTTTCGAAAGATTCAACGTACAGGTGCGAAGCGGATACAATTCCTTAATCAAATCAAGAATTGAATACAATGATTTTCCGGAAGTATACGGACCGAAATACGTTGATCCGTCGTCTAAAATTTGACGCGTACTGAGCACACGTGGAAAGGGTTCGTTTTTAATCACAATGCTCGCATAAGACTTGTCGTCTTTCAACAAAATGTTGTAACGCGGCTTGAACTTTTTAATGAGCGAGTCTTCCAGCAACAACGCGTCGGATTCGGTTTCCACCACCGAATATTTCACGTCACGAATCTTCTTGACCATTAACTTGGTCTTAATGCTGTCGTGTTTAATCTTGTTGAAATAACTCGTTACCCGATTCTTCAAGACTTTCGCTTTGCCTACATACAAGATGGAACCGTTCTCGTCGAAGAACTGATACACACCCGCCTTTTCAGGCAGGGCTTTTAAAATGCTTTTGATGTGATCTGAAACTTCCACAAGACAAATATCGGTATATCTTCGCCACAATGAATTTTGTAACAGGCGCAACGGGTTTAATTGGAAGTCATCTAGTTCTTCGTTTAACGGAAGAAAACATGCCTGTTACCGCCTTGTTTCGAAATGAAAATGGAAAATCAGAAGTCTTCGAGTTGTTTCGTTTTTATGGAAAGGAAAACCTGTTTCAGCAGGTTCAATGGGTGAAAGGAGACGTGGAAGATGCAGATGACATGTTTGATCTAACCGAAGGAATGCACACGGTCTTTCATTGTGCAGCCATTGTCTCTTATCACAAAAAAGATGCGTCGCGCATGTTGGAAGTGAACATTAATGGGACAAAAAACATTGTGAACGCTTGCATAGAAAATGATGTGAAGCATTTCATTCACGTGAGTTCCATTTCTGCATTGGGCGATTCGAAAGGAAAAATCATTGACGAAGAAACGCCGCGCAATTTCAACGACTATCATTCAAATTATTCGAAAGGAAAATACCTTTCTGAACAGGAGGTTTGGCGCGGTATTCAAGAAGGATTGAACGCGACCATTGTTAACCCTGGTGTCATCTTCGGGCCGAACAATTGCACCCGCAGTTCAGGAACCATGATTGCTCGGATTGAAAAAGGCCTTCCGGCCTTGCCCGCTGGTGGAAGCGGTATTGTGTCTGTCTTAGACGTTGTGGAGGTGATGATTCGCGCGGCGAAACAGGAGCCGACCAATGAACGCTATATTCTCTGCGCAGAGAATATTCGCATGTCAGAACTCTTCACCAAAATTGCAGATGCCCTTCCTGTTAAAATTGGAAAAACCATTGCTAAGAAGTGGCAGATTATGCTTGTTTTTTACATTGAAGCGTTGGTGGAATTGTTCACTGGAAAACGTGCAACCATTACGCGCGAGATCATTCGTAATTACGACGAAGTAAAACAATTCGACGGCAGCAAAGCTACACGCACCTTCGGATTTCAGTACCGCGATACTTTTTCAAGTATTGAAGATACCATAAGGTATTACAAGGTTCTATCGAAAAGAGCTTCGTAAGCTGAATCGTAAATAAAAAACCCTTTCAACGCAAGCTGAAAGGGTTTCTTGAACCAAACCAAACCTCAAAATAAAAATCGTATTATCTGTCGGCGTAAATCCAAACGCCAAGCTGAATGTTTATGTGCTTTTTCATAGTCGTTTTCGTTTTCTTTTAACAAAAATGTAAAAGACATTCACTCCAAATATTTCGAATAAAGCAAAGGCCCCGATAAACTGATTATCGGGGCCTTTCCATTCAGAAGTGGTATCTAATTATTCCACAATTAACATCTCTACGCGACGGTTACGAGATCTTCCGTCTTCGTTGTTGTTCGGAGCAATCGGCTTGTCTGGTCCGAAGAATAGAATTTCGAAACGATCAGCAGCTATGCCTTTCGCTACTAAATATTTCTTCACTGACTCGGCTCTGCGCTTCGATAAAGTCATGTTCGCTGCGCGTGTCCCCACATTGTCTGTATGGCCCGAAATACGCAACTTCCAATTTTCATTTGTTCGCATAAGCTTTTCCAATTGATCTAAAGCGCCAAATGAACTTGAAAGAATTACTTCACTGTTTGATTTGTATTCCAAATTTTCAAACGCAGTCTTCATTACTTCTTTTTCTTCTTCTTTCAATATCACCACTTCAGCTTCTTTCGCAAAGCGGAAGAATCCGTCAGCTTCTTTGTAGGCATTTTTTCCACGAAGATTTGGTGCTGTAACAAATACCGTTTTCACTGTATCGGCATTGTATCCCTGCAATTTAAACTTCGCGGTTTTCGTGTCAACAGCAATTCCATAACTGTAAACACCACCACCTTGCTTCACTTTTTCCATTTGGGTGTCTGTGTTGAAATAAGTTAATTCAGCGGCAGGACAACCTTTCAATTCAGCAATACCGTATTCCGTAGGACAAGCATCTACTTTGTCCATGATGTTATCCCCGTCTGTATCTGGACATCCATTGTACTGAACCAAACCTTTCGTGTCAGGGCAATCGTCTATGCGATCCATTACACCGTCTGAATCACGATCTGGGCAACCGTTGAAGATGGCCAATCCTTTTTCTTCCAGACAATCGTCTTTCGAATCGGTAATACCGTCACCATCTTTATCTGGACAACCTTTCAACTCAGGTAAACCTGCAACTTCCGGACAATCGTCTTTTAAGTCTGTTACGCCATCGCCATCTTTATCGGGGCAACCGTGCAATTTCGCAAGACCAGGAACATCGGGGCAATCGTCTTCTTCATCGCGAATGTGGTCACCGTCGCGATCGGGACACCCGCGGTATTCCCATGTTCCGGGCACCTTTACACATTGGTCTTTACGATCCGATACTTTATCGCTATCGCGATCTTTTATGCGTTTGTATGCAATTGGAATTCGAACCAAAACATAAGCGTCTAGGCCGGTAATTTCCTTACTTCCAAATCCATCTCCACGCAGAAATGCGCGATAAGGATAAACGCTGCTCGTTCCAAAAGTTACGGGTCCAAGACGCAGAGCAAGACCCGTGCGTGTTCCCATAATACTGTTGTAACTGAACGGAATTGAAACACCAGCAATGCGGTGATCCCAGCGTGGGGTAAGCGAAAAAGTTGTAAAGTCGTGTACTTTATTTGGATTAGAATTAAATCCAAAGGCTATAAAGTTTGTTTGATTAATATACAGATCTCTCCAAATGTGATAATCTACTTGTGTACTGAAGGCCGTTGGCAAGTTCATTTTATAATTTCCACCTGTACTTGTTCCTCCAAATCTTGCGCTCAAGGTATCGTCTAATGCAGCAATTGGAGTCGTTCCAAAATCAAGTTTCGAAATATCCCAATTAGAAGCATTCGCAGTGAAATCGCCACTTTGTCCTCCCTTCGAGAACTTAACTCCACCTAGATCTGTCATAGACACACCCACCTTCAATTTGTATTTGTTTTCGTTGCGTTTCCAAACATTCGTTTCACCGTCCATGTCATGTTTATGCTTTGCATAGTCAGGACGCCATTCGTAGATTACACCGAAATCGAAACCGATTCCCAAGTTTGAAACCACTCGAAAATTTGCGTTGTCCGGGCTAGCTTCAAAATTTGTTGAGTGACCGTAACTTACATCAGCGTTGTACAATGACAGAGTAGAGTCTGAAAAAACTTCATAATCTAAGTTATCGATAAACAGATAAGCCGACTGCAATCCTTGAAGTGCTTTAATCGAGACGCCGGCCTTTAAAAAGTGCTTTTCTTTATCCATTAATACACGTCCGTAACCAAGAGCATATTCCATCCACGACATCGTCTGAATAGACAAATTATCATTCGTAATTCTTGTATTATACAAGGAAGGATAATTAAGGGAATTGTAGGCAAAGCGAAACAATTCAGCATCTACTCCATCGACATTTACATATGTCCGAGCGCGTGCTGAAAGTGAAATAGAGTTCTTTTCATTTATTGAAACTAAGAGACTTGGTAAATAAATGTTGTTATAAACGAAGGCGCTTCTATTGTCTTCAAAATGTGCTGTAGTGAAGTCCTCTGTTGGGGGTGTTGGATCGAGAAGCGGATAATTCGAAGAGGTTAATCCACCTTCACGAACCAAATAATTTGGCTTGAAGCCAATGAAATTGTTTCCAACTCCGAAACCTGTTCCGAATAACTGTATTTCGAATTTCAGTCGGTTGTCGGCTAAGTTCGCCGGGTTAATTTGAACACTTGAAAGCCCGCCGTAGTTGCTCGAGCTAATTCCCAAGAGATCTTGAGCCTGAATGCCCACTGCAGCGAGCGTAACGAATATGACGAGTAGAATTCTTTGCATGTAAAATGGTTTACTTCAGTTTGGTTTGGTTACGTAAAGGAATACTAAGATGTTCTAAGATTAGGAGAATTATTCAAAAGTGTTAAACACACGACGTTTAAAAAAAAACCGGTTCGAGGAAACTTAAATCATTCATTAACGTACTTTTCCGAAGTGAAACAACTTGCATTACTTCTTTTCATTGGGCTAGCTAACTTCGCAGTTGGACAGGATAATCGTGCCGTTGCAGTTCAGCACTACTCGGCTGGAAATTACAAACTCGCATTGGAGAGTATAAACAAGGTTACTTCTTTCGAAGCGTGTGATTTCTTTATAAAAGCCAATGTCCTTCAAAAGATGGGGCAATTTCAAGAAGCCAGTTTGAATTACAATGAAGCAAAATCCGGAGGTTGCGAAGACGAATCGTTGCTTTTGAATAATGGTATTTGTGAATACTCGCTTGGAAATTTAAGTGAGTCTGTTTATTTGTTGAAACTATATACCCACGAGCACACGTCCAATTTTCAAGGTTATTATTGGCTAGCTTCGGCGTATTACCTTCAACATAAATATTCAAAAAGTCGTGAAGCGATTGAAACGGTTTTTTCCTTGAATGAAAAATATGCACCTGCCTATTTTTTAGATGCTGCTATTCACCAAAGTAGAAAACAATATGCCGCTGCCGCAGAAACTTTCCTTGAAGCTTATGCACTTGACAGCACACTCGAAGAGGCTCAACTGCAGGCGGCAATATCTATGTTAGACATGCAGAAATACGAAGAGGCACTCGCTATCTTCAAACAAATGCTCAAGCCTGCGAACAAGACATACATACAAGCCCTCTACTACTCGGGTGAAACTTCTTATTTATTGAAGGAAAACGACGAGGCATGTAATTATTGGAAAGCTGCAGCTGAAGCGGGAGATTACGATTCGAAAGAAATTGTCCGCACGTGGTGCGAAAACAAGAAGACGCCAATTTTCAAAATGCGCTCTTCGCGATTGAAGTTCTAATTAAGTACCACCTTCACGCTCCAGTTAGCGCGAACTTCAATGGGTTTAGCGAAGACATTTACAGGTTCGCATCTTATTTTTTTCTGAAGATCTGCTATGTCCCACTGACCGTTTTGGTTCACATCGTGAACCAATCGAACCGTGTACTTTCCTGGCTGAATACCTGTAAACACAAGTGTTTCCGAATAATCTACCTTACGAACTACCGTTCCTTTTGCATTCCGCAACTCAACGAATTTCTTAAAACTCTTATCTTCAAGCAATGGTATAGATAATTCAAGATTACCTAGTTTTTCAGTTGAAGGAAAATCGAAATTGATTTGAAGGGTATCGTTGGTCGT
>JBIKRF010000096.1:0-8566 GCA_044349305.1 Flavobacteriales bacterium | reverse complement strand
AAGCAAGCCATGCGTGTCATATTTCCCCAACCGAGGTAAGGCGCTCTTCCAATGTTGGCAGCGGCGCGGCAGATATAGAAAGTTGATTCGGTTGGAAATTTTTCAATGTACGATTCGAATAAATACACATAGCGATCATCGCTGGTGTGGAAGGCCCCAACTTGAATAGCAAGTTCAAAATAGAATTTGGCCTCTTTGGGTTTGTTCGCATGCCAAAAGATTTCACCCATGTGAAGAATGGTTTCAGCATGAGGCGAAGCACCAATGGGATATTCTTTCATGTGATCTTCGGGAATGCGGCTGAGTAGAATTTCACAAATAGCGATGGACTCTTGAGAGCGATTCAATTTCATTTCAAGGAAGAGCGCTTCGCAAATCAAATTACTTTCGTCGTTGTATTGCTTCGAAAGTCTTGCATAGTAGGGAAGGGCTTTCTCGTATTCTTTTCGCTCGGTATAAAGTTCAATAAGAACATTGCAAGCAGAATTGTCTATTCTGCTTAAAGAACCACAAAGTGAGTCTAGCTCTAAAGCAAGATTCAAGGCTGTTTCATTATTGAATTTTAGACGATGAAAGCGAATGCGTTCCGTGAGCACTAATTTTTTTTGATCGAACGTTTCGGCCATTTGTTGTGCCTTGATCAAATGAGGTTCAGAGTATTCGTATTTGACTTGCGAATTTTCTTGATGCGCGGCGTTGTAATAATAGTAGAACGAATAAGTCGGACGGGTTGGGAAATAGTTCTTCGCCGCCATTTCCTTAAACCAACTCTGTTGTGTTCTCGGAGTGAAGCTTTCATATCCGGGAATGCGACGGTCTTGCGAGAGGCGCAATTCATAATGTCCGGGCATAAAGACTAGACTGTCGAACGTCTCTGAATATCCTGCTCCATTTTCAGGCATAAGATTCGTAAAGATCACCACCATGGAATCGTTGTCTTCCTTCCAAACCAAGCGGTAGTGGTTTTCGACTTGGCGGTAGTCTTGTCCAGCATAACGAGCCGACCAACCGTTGTGCTCGAGATTCAGACTGCGAATTTCTTTTTGTTCTGAATCGATTATGTTGGAACGTTCGCCGCTCATGAGCTGCAGTTTCATGTGCTTCAGGCACAGTTCAGAAGAATAATCTTTTCCAGGAACTCCGAAATGTCGAAAGTAAGCACCGCCTCCTCCGCCAGGTTGGGCAAGGGTTACAAATGGAAGTAGGAAAAGAAAAACTAAAAATTGAAAACGCATGTGGCGAAAGTAAGGAATTCCTATTTTAGCCTTGTGAATTTTCAACCGAGCGATAGCACTGTGCCGAAGCGTGGACAAGTCTTGTTGTCTGAGCCTTACATCAGCGATCCGTTTTTTCATCGGACCGTTATTCTCATGTGCGAGAACAACGAAGAAGGGTCATTCGGATTCGTGTTGAACAATTACATAGACCTTCCGATTAGCAAAATCATTGCGAATTTCCCAGACATGCCCGGACGCGTTAGTTTAGGCGGCCCTGTGAAGAACGACAGTCTCTTTTACATTCATTCGTTGGGAGAAGAGATTGAAGGAAGCACGCCCATTGTGGAAGGTGTTTGGTACGGCGGAGATTTCACGCGCATTCGCGAACGCATTGAACAAGGAACCCTTCCGGAAAACGCCATTCGTTTTTTCGTTGGATACAGCGGCTGGTCTATTGGACAACTTCAAGAAGAAATAACCTCAAAGTCTTGGTTCGTGGTGAACGTCCCTTCCAAATTAATTATGAACTCGAAAGAGAACAACGTCTGGAAGGAAGTCATGGAACGCCTTGGCCCGAAGGGAAAACTACTCTCTAATTTCCCCGAGGATCCGAATTTGAATTGAGGAAAAGCGCGTATGGAATCATCATCGCCAAAGCGAAATCCCACATGTGCATGAAGATTCCAATATATAGATGAATCGAAACACCAACAATTATAGCATATTTCCGCGTTTTTTTCCAATTGATGATAATTGGAAAAGAGAATTGAAAAAGCATAATGATGTAAGCAACGATAACTGAAATGAAATAGGGCATAAACTGCGCAATACCGCGAATTGTTTCATTGCTAAACCAGTCACTCACGAAGGTTTGATAAATCGCTTCACCCTTCAACCACTGCCAACTGGTGAGTTTGTACAAAGCCGTGTAGAAGTATATTAATCCAACCTGAATTCCCGCTGCTAGCAAACTCAATCGCGATAAAAACGCCCAAAAGGGTTTAGTCGCCTTCGCTGAATAAGGAATGGAATAAAACATCAAAAGCATCATATACACATATCCCGCGTTCATAGCGTTGATTCCCGCATAGTATATCCATAAAGCTGAAAGCCAAGCCAGTCCTCGAAAAACAAAGACTCCTCTAAAATGAAAGATCGAGAAAAATGAAACAACAAGATGAACAATAAACACCGGCTTGAACCAACTCAAATTGTACATCAAGGCATAAACCAAATTGTTTAATCGCGTGTCTCCAGCACCGTATCGAATACACACGCTGTCTTCACCCCAAATCAACCAAACCGAATGCCAATTCCAAAAGGCGAAAATGACGAACCACGCATAGACCAAACTAACAAAAGTTCGCTCGTTCCAAGAGGAAGCGTATGGAGCAAACAACCCTTCAATGTATTTCTCGAGGCGCTTCTTCATTTGTCAATTTCAACCAAAATTTTACTGAATTCAAACACATCGTTCTTCTGCTCTCCGTTCAACGGATGAAAATGAAACACCATGCGAACCTGCATGGAATCTATGTAAGTATGCGAATGAGTGAGTTTCCGCTTCGCGCGTTCAAGACGCTGACAGAAATAAACAGCCCTACCGTAATCGGTCGATTGTTCAATGCGTTCAAGCTGTCGAACTCCGTCTTTCCAATATAAATTATTGACAATCTGATTATTCAAATTCGCTGAAGTGAATTCCTCGAATTGACGAAGTTTGCTGTCTATTGTGTATTCATATCGATTACCAATCTCTTGAAATTCGGTCCACTTGCCGCCTTCGCGGTACCGAACTTCAATGAAATCATCGAATTCCGCCATGGGCACAAACAGGCTATATCCCTGATGGAAAAAGGGGAATCCGTATATTTTCGCCACAGATTCTACAATTGGAATGTCGTAATGCCTGCGGAAGGCATAGAGCGCACTCAACGAAAAATGAAGCGCGATAAGAAAAAACGCTGTTCCGGCAATGATATACTTCGTTGATTTTTTCATGCGGACGCAAGTTAGAAAGAACCGAAAAGCGAAGTACATTTGAAGTGAAAATAAAGCGTATGAAAAATATCATTCCATTTAGCGAAAAGACTTGGGTTGAAGGTGCTGAGAATACAGAGTTCCCGATACAGAATTTACCCTTCGGAGTATTCTCAACAGGAAGAGGAGATCTTCGCGTGGGAGTGGCCATTGGAAGTTACGTCTTAGATATTTTCCGTGTGTTTCAGCAGAATCACATTTCTGCTTTGCCTTTCGGCGCAGAAGAATACCGCACGCATTCATTGAATAAAATGATGAAGCACGGAAAGAAGGCTTGCTCTGCTTTACGTATGAGATTGGCCGACTTACTTAACGCCAAACAAGATGCAGTGGTGAAAGATGAGCTTCGGTCGTGCCTCATCAAAATGAGTGAAGTGCAAATGCACCTTCCCATTGAAGTTGGAGATTACACAGATTTTTACAGCAGCATAGATCATGCACGAAACGTAGGAACCATGTTCCGCGATCCAGCAAAAGCATTGCTTCCAAACTGGAAGCACCTTCCTGTGGGTTACCACGGAAGAGCTTCAAGCATCGTGGTAGATGGAACTGAAGTGACCCGTCCATGCGGACAAATAAATCCTTCAGACGAAACACTTCCAACCTACGGACCAACCAAACAACTCGATTTTGAATTGGAAATGGCATTTGTTACATTCGATGGAAAGCCAATGGGAGAGCGCATTTCAACACAAGAGGCAGACGATTATATTTTCGGACTTATGCTCTTCAACGACTGGAGTGCGCGTGATATTCAACGTTGGGAATATGTGCCACTCGGCCCTTTTCTTGCAAAGAACTTCGCTTCAACGGTATCTCCGTGGATCGTAACTCTTGATGCATTAGAGCCTTTCAGAACCCTAGGTCCATTGCAAGATCCTGAGGTTTTGCCATACCTTCAATACAACGGAATAAAAAACATCAACATCAATCTTCAAGTTGAAATTCAAACGGAAGCCGGCGAAAAGCAAGTGGTTTCAAACAGCAATTTCAAACACATGTATTGGAACATGAATCAGCAATTGGCGCATCATACCGTTGGCGGATGTAACGTTCGTTGCGGAGACATGATGGCGAGCGGAACCATTAGTGGTCCAACAGAGGGTTCTTTCGGAAGCATGTTGGAAATTGCATGGAAGGGAACCAAGCCAGTTCAAATGCCCGACGGTTCAACACGTTCATTCATCGCAGATGGAGACACTGTGACTATTACAGGTTTTGCTGAACAAGAAGGGGTGAAAGTTGGTTTTGGTAAATGCAGCGGAAAAGTTCTTCCCGCACGCGACTAACTATGGAAGAAGAAAAAATTGAAATTCTCGGAGCACGAGAAAACAATCTTAAAAATATAGACTTAACCATTCCAAGAAATCAGCTTGTTGTCATTACAGGCCTTTCTGGAAGCGGAAAATCATCACTGGCTTTCGATACGCTTTACGCAGAAGGTCAGCGTCGTTACATGGAAACGTTCAATGCTTATGCCCGTCAGTTTTTGGGTGAAATGGAACGTCCCGATGTCGATAAAGTAAACGGACTTTCTCCGGTTATTTCCATCGAGCAAAAAACAGTGAGTCGCAATCCACGTTCTACAGTCGGCACCATTACTGAAGTTTACGATTTCATGCGTTTGTTGTACGCCCGTGCTTCAGACGCCTACAGTCCGGCAACCGGAAAGAAAATGGTGCGATTCACCGAAGAGCAACTCATTGAAAAAATAGCGAAGGATTTCAAGGCGAAAAAAATCGCCATCCTTTCTCCGTTAGTGAAAGCACGCAAAGGTCACTACCGCGAACTCTTCGATTCGCTCATGAAGCAAGGATATGTTCGCGCGCGAATCGACGGCAAGTTGAAGGAGATGACGAAAGAGATGAAACTCGATCGCTACAAGGTGCACGACATTGAATTGGTAGTCGATCGTTTTTCTGTTGAGCCGAACAACCCTCGCTTGAAGGCCACGGTTCAAACCGCCCTGAAAATGGGCAAAGGCGACGTGATGGTCATGGAATTGGATACCGAAACGGTTCATCACTTTTCTAAAAACCTCATGTGTCCAACTTCTGGAATCTCATTTCCAGAACCCGAACCGAATCTCTTTTCATTCAATAGCCCATACGGCGCATGCAGTTACTGCAGCGGTTTGGGTGAAGTGGCGGAAATCGACATCGAAAAGATTATTCCCGACAATAAAAAAAGTGTAAAGCAAGGCGGAATAACACCTTTGGGTGAAAACAAGAACTCGTGGATCAACCAGCAAGTGGCTGCTATTTTAAAAATGTACGGAGCCTCCGTGAACACACCGTTGAGGGAAGTTGACGAAGATGCCATTCAGGTTATTCTTTACGGAACAGATGACAAGGTGGAAGTGGAAATGTCGAACGGACAAACCATGAACACGCGTTACGACGGACTTATCGCTTTCATTGAAAGACATGCGGAAGAAGACGGAAGTCCAGCAGTTCGCAAGTGGGCCGAGACCTTCATGAATAAAAAGGCTTGTCCTACCTGCAAAGGTGCACGATTGAAAGACACTGCTTCTCATTTCAAAGTAGCAGGAAAAACCATTTCCGAATTGAGCGCCTTGAACATTGAAAAGCTCAGTGCTTGGTTCGAAGGCATAGATACAAGTTTCGATAAGAAACAAGAGATCATTGCACGCGAACCCTTGAAGGAAATTCGCACACGCTTGAAATTCTTGTTGAACGTGGGTTTGGGATATTTGAATTTAAATCGAAGCGCGAAGACATTGAGTGGAGGAGAAGCGCAGCGCATTCGATTGGCAACACAGATAGGTTCGCAATTAGTTGGTGTGCTCTATATTCTTGACGAGCCGAGTATTGGTCTGCATCAGCGCGACAACGAGAAACTTATTCAATCGTTGAAAGACTTGCGCGACGGCGGAAACAGCGTCATTGTGGTTGAACACGACAAGGACATGATGCTGGAAAGCGACTATATCATTGATATTGGCCCTGGAGCTGGACGTCACGGAGGTAATGTGGTTGCTGCCGGAAAGCCAAAAGATTTTATTAAAATTGGAAGTGTAACTGCGAATTATTTAAGTGGAAAATTGGCCATTCCGGTTCCTAAGGAACGCAGCAAAGGCAATGGAAAGAAGTTGGTGTTGAAAGGAGCGAACGGACATAATCTGAAAGGAGAAACCATTGAAATTCCGTTGGGCACATTCACATGTGTAACAGGTGTAAGTGGAAGTGGAAAGTCCTCGCTCATCAGTCACACGCTTTATCCAATTCTGAATGCACATTTCTACAACGGACAGCGAAAGCCTTTGTCTTACAAGAAACTGGAAGGACTTGAGCATTTAGATAAGGTTATTGAAATAGATCAAAGCCCTATTGGTCGAACTCCGCGAAGCAATCCGAGTACCTACACTGGCATCTTCACCGACATTCGAAACTTGTATGCATCGGTTCCTGAATCGCGTATCCGTGGTTATCAGCCGGGCCGATTCAGTTTTAATATTTCAGGTGGAAGATGTGAAACGTGCAAGGGTGGGGGTGTTCGCTTAATTGAAATGAATTTCCTTCCCGATGTTTATGTGCATTGCGAAGCCTGCAACGGCAAGCGCTACAACCGCGAGACGTTGGAGATTTTCTACAACGGAAAAACCATTTCCGATGTGTTGAACATGACCGTTGAGCAAGCCGTTGGATTTTTCGAAAATCACCGAAACATTCACAACACACTGAAGACCCTGAACGACGTTGGATTGGGATACATCACACTCGGACAGCACAGCACAACGCTCAGTGGGGGAGAAGCACAACGTGTAAAACTCTCTACCGAATTAGCGAAGCGCGATACCGGTAAGACCATTTATATCTTAGACGAACCCACAACCGGACTTCATTTTCAAGATGTGCAAATGCTTTTGAATGTGTTGAATCAATTGGTTGAACGCGGTAACACCGTCTTGGTTATTGAACACAACATGGACGTAATCAAAAGCGCCGACTACCTCATAGACATGGGCCCCGAAGGCGGAGAAGGCGGCGGAAACGTTGTCGCCACAGGCACTCCAGAGCAAGTCGCCAAGAATAAGAAGTCTTTGACGGGATTGTTTTTGAAAAAAGAAATCTAATCTTCCCCTCTCTTACCTTTTCTTACCTTTTCTTACCTTTTCTTACCTTTTCTTAGTCAATAACTATTTTCAAAAGTAAAGCAAAATTGTTATAAATTAGCAACAAAATTGCTACTTATGAAATCTTCCAATTCCAAAAAATCGGTTCTTCAAGAAAGCGCCATGGCTTATGGCAACAGCTTAGGAAGAATAGAAATCATTCGAAAAGGCTTGCCTTATTCCACCATAGACGAGCTTAGCGAGCGCATGCAAAGACCCATTAAATTTTTATTGGGTGTCTTGGGAATAGCACAGACAACATACAACTTAAACAAAAGGCAAGAAGCTGTTCTAAACAGCAAAGAGTCTGAACTGGTTGTAGCCATCTCTGAATTATTATCGTTTGGCCAAGAAGTCTTCAACAACGAAGAAGAGAAATTCAATCGTTGGTTGGAAATGCCGAATCAATCGTTGAACGGCATTACACCTCAGTCGCTCTTCGATACCCTCTCCGGTGTTGCGGAAGTGCGCAAGTGTTTGAATAGAATTGAATACGGAAACTTCGCGTAATGTTTGTTTACAGAATCGATCGTAAGAAGTATTTGAAAGATACCTTGAAAGGCATTGGCGCATCGATGTCTTCAAGTTTTCGATGGAACAGCGAGCACACGCGCATGGTCTATACATCAGAGAGTAGGGCGCTTGCTTTACTCGAGATTACTGCGCATTTGAATGGAGTAATGGAAATTCCAACCGATCGCTATTTGGTTGAAATTGAAATTCCAGATACGTTGAAGATTCAGACGTTGTCCATTGCCGATCTTCCCAAGAATTGGAACGCCCATCCGCCTTCAGTTTTTACGCAAAACTTGGGCGACTCATTTGTTCAAAAGCTGAAAGCCCCTGTGTTGAAAGTCCCGAGCAGCATCGTCCCACAAGAGTTCAATTTGCTCATCAATCCTTATCACTCAGACGCTCACAAAATTGAAATCATCTCGAAGGAGCGTCTTGCTTTCGATCCGCGAATTCTTTAAATCTCAACAGTCTATCCGAATAGACATTCTACAATCGTCGCAGACATTCGTGAAACATTCGCCAAAGGCATTCTGTCTCGTCCTAAAAAAAGTTTACACTTTAGTTAGTTAATCCTGTTATTAGTTTACAGTTCATTTTTAGTCCTGTAATAGGTTTACAAATGTATTTTGTTTTCTATAGTAATTCTTCCATAATCTTT
>JBIKRF010000190.1:0-8760 GCA_044349305.1 Flavobacteriales bacterium | reverse complement strand
TGCCGAAAATCAAATTTCGCTAAAAGCATTGAAACCTGGGACATATTTCCTGAAGATTGGACAAAATGCAGTTCCAATAAAGGTCATTAAACAATAACTCCTTCGTATAATGGAAAAAGGCTGTTCTAGGACAGCCTTTTTTTGTTTAACATAAAAAGGTCCGTAAACAATCATTTTTTGAATATGAAAATTTACATTTTCAAAGAAGTGGAAGGTTCCGCCGCAGCTCGCCTTCGTTTTTGATTCAAAAACTACGGCGAGCGTATGTGGAGCCGGAGGGCTTAGCTGCGCTTTCCCCTTGAGCTAACGTGCAATGGATCAAAAAGCTTCATCGCAAAGCGATGATGTCTTTTTTTGTTTGCCCAAATTTGAGGACGAGTCCTCATTTGTGCCCACAAAAAAAGCCACTCCTTTGGAGTAGCTTTTTGATCAGAGTGGACTTAACTGAGCTGTTTTCGAACCGGTTTGTGGAAGGATTGGAGGTGTTGGATTCTGTGGTAAAGTGGTGATTTTTTTATATCCTTCACTAAAAATCATTATTTAAAAGCCTATTTAGAAGTAATTCCTTTTCCCCGCCAAACCGATACCCTCCAATATTCCCACCTTTAGCAACACTAAAATCTAAGCAGCAAATATTATCTGATAGCAATCCAAAATCGGACGCATTCATCCAATAATGTCCAAAGAAAACAGGAGCTTCATTTGATGAATAAGGGTCGATTGTATTTAACAGTTCAATTGGGAAAGAATCATTTTTCACATCTTCAGGAAGTGAGGCAAAAGCATCATCCATTTTATTTGAAGGTAATTGATTCCACCATTTTAAGCGTGCTTCACCACGACTTTTATTGTCTTTATCGAAAAAATGATGCGTTTCAGGTAAATGCACTTCTTGCCCTTTCATGGTAATATCTAAGGAATTTTTTAAGGCTTCGTTTTGAAAAACTTGTGAAAGTCCATTCTGATCTAAGATCTTGATGGCCGAACTCAATATCAATTCTATTGATGGGTGGTGCCATTGTGCATGAACAACGCGAAGTAAGTCATTAAAGGCAATAATTGGAAGTTGTTCCATCCATTTTAAATAGGAATCAAAATCATTTCCGCTCTCTAAAGCAATTAGTGTTTGATTTATACTTTTTAAATTACTTTCATTTCTTTTTCTAAAAGGTTTTCCATTCGAATCATAGTTGTGCATGCAAATGAAATTGTATTCGTGATTTCCCATTATAGCAATACCATTTCCGGATTCGGTTAAATCACGAACCAATTTAAGCGTTTCCAAGATTTTTGGCCCTCGATCTATATAATCGCCGACAAAAACAGGGATTCTATCCCCATTTTTCCAAATCCCATTTTGTAAAGAGTATCCTAAATTCTTGAGAAGTGAAACCAGTTCATCGTAATGTCCGTGAATGTCTCCAATAATATCATATTGATTGTGCTTGTCTAATAGTTGAATCATAGCTATCATCTTCTCCAGTGATCAAATGTTTCTTTGTATTTCCAATCTCCGGCATTGTCCAAAGCCCAGCTCTCCATAACGCCACCGCCAGCACTTGTATCAAGGCTTCCTCCGCCATAAATGATTGATTCTTTATTTTTCAATCCAGGATTTCCCTCCATCAATAAATAACGATATGCCAAGGCAGTTTTATGTTTTCTGCGAGGCCATTCTAGTCTAGAAATGTAGCTGGTCAATTCACCAATGCCACCAAGATGTCGTACTACTTTTCGTTTTGTGTCATCAACTAAAAGTGTTTTTATATCTGTTTCAGAAATGAAGAAAAAATGAGTTAAATAAGAATAACTATAATTAAAAGGGCTCAGTTGATGATAGAATTTATTTATTATTTTAAATTCTTTGGGGTCTACTATTGTTTCGGTTTCTTGTATTTCATTTCTTCTACCAATAAATCTTGTTCTAGTAAGTGGACGAATATATTTGAGCAATAATGTACGACAATCTGCTTTGAATGCCTCTGATCTAAAATCGACAGTCACGAGGTTTTCTTTAAACGCTTTAATTTTTTCTAGGCATTTAATTGCTCTAGGGGAGTTTAAATGAAGACCGTCCAAATGTGTAATCAATCCATTAAGTCTTGTTTTATAATCAGCCTCAGCACTCTCATATCCTCGTTTATAAATAACTCGATATACTCCGAAATATAACGGTGGGGTATAAGTTTTACTGTTGAATATTGCTTCAAATAAATCATTTTTTTTAATTTTAAACTTATCAAGCTGAACAATTAAGCGCTCATAAATCATTGAAATTAATGTTTAGATTTTGAAATACTATATACAATAAGCATTAATAAAATGATAAGAGAACCATTTATTAAAACATAGAAGGGCAAAGAGAAATTTATCAATAAGGTAAACAGTTGAGAACCTAAAAAAATAATAAAAAAGACTAACGAAACCGTCCGAGTTAAAATTGTTGTTCTGCTATAATCATAAGAAATAGCGATTGTAGAAACTCCGGAAATTAAAAGTCCTAAAAAACTACAAATACCATAAAATAGTTTATTTTCTTCATCATGATAATAAGATAAAAAATAACTAATTATAGCCGCTAATAGTAAGGCTAGAATTGCTGTGAATGTATTTATTTTCATATTCTAATTTTTAAAGATTGTTTTCCAAGCTTTTTCATCAATATATATTCGGCATGTGTCATTTACCAAAGCGCAATCGATTTTAAAAGTTTCATATGTTCCTAGTATGGTACGTTGATAGGTTAATGACCAACTCGATTTGTTTTTTTCTTTTATACCAACACGTTTTAATGAGTAACCAAAACTGGCATTAGCTAAACTTTCTTCAATGGTATTTTTATCTTTCCCGTCTATAGTAGGGCCATAAAGAAAGTTTGTCATTTTACTGTACTGCTGATTTTTGTGGAGGACTTGTAAATAATTTAAAATATCGGTATTATAAAAACACAAGGGGTTTTTGAACAAACAACTATTTGTCTCTTGCGAATAGCTGGTTTTACTTAAACACAAAGTGAATAAGGAAATAAAAAATATTTTTAAAATATGCTTCATTATTTAATTGGTGGCGGAACTAACGCAAATAGCTTGTTTACATCCATCACTTGTTCTGCCGGCATCCAATTTGGCATGCCATCAAGCCAAACCATGGTAGTTTTTTGAACCCTACCAGCCACTATGTGCCCGGTTAATTCACTTTCGCTAAACGGTCCTTGTGGTATGTCGCTTACTAATGCATAAAATTGCTTTGACGCAGGTACCGGCACATTTACATTATTAAACTGAGGTGTTTGCATTTGGCTCATAGCATGATTCATTGTTTGCATCATTTGCTGTGCTATTGACATAGTCATGCCAAACTCCATCATTTTTTCTATTGAATTAAAATTGTTGTCGTTGCTCATGTTAGTATATTTTTTTTAATTCCTGTAAAAGTTGTGTATTATAATTAAGGCATTGGCGGTGGAGGCGGTGGAGGCATTGAATTAAAAAGACTTTGCAATTCCATTACCTGCCCGGCTTCTAACCAGTTTTGCATACCTTGTTTCCATACAAAAGTATTGGTTTGCAATTGACTATTCATAACCATTTGTTGGAGTTGTTGCATATTAAATGGCCCTTCTTGTTGTCCGTTTACGGATAACAAATATTGCGTTGTTGGAGGAGGAGGTGGCATTTGATTATTAGAAGGAGTTTGGGGATTTTGAGGATTCATGGTATTCCCCATATTATTCATCATACCTGCCATTTGGTTACCCATAGCTCCTCCCATCATCATTCCTGTCATCATTCCAGCTGGATTCATTCCGCCGCCGGAACCGCCTCCAAGATTCATTGTCCCCATTTCTCCTAAACTATCTGCAGCTGCTTTTAAAACTTCTTTTTGTGCTTCTGTTTGAATATTGAGTTTGTGTGTTTCAATAAAACTTGTTTCTGTTTGCAATTTTTGAGCACGCTGCATTTCTTCTCGCTGTTTCGCTAATCTATCTACCATATCATCAGCATTTATGCGCTGTGTGTCTTTTAGATTTTTGATATTTACCTCAGATGTAGCTTCAACAGTATTAATCTCAACATTTGCTTGAGAAACAGTTTTTCTTTCTGTAATATCCGCAGTTATTTTTCTCAGCTTATGGTATTGTTCATCATCTTTGTCTAATTCAATTTTATCAATACTTAGATTATTAATTTGTATTCCAAATATTTTTTCGATTTCAGGTCTTAATCTTTCTTCAGATTGAATATTTACTTCGTCTAACTGTGTTTCAATTTGAACTGCTGCTATGTTATTCAATTTAGGGATATTAATAACTAAAGACTTTATATGCCTATCGATTACAGGTTTCATTTTTAAATTTAACTCCGTTGGAGTTAAATTTGCAAGCCTATGAATTTTGATAAATTCTTTATAGTCCTTAATTTGAGATAGTAATTGATATTGAATTGCGCATTTAACACCAAAATCAATAAACCGGGGGTCAAAAATATCGAAGTAAGGAACTCTAGCAGAAAACTGAACCACCTTTGATAAGTTAATGAAATATACCTCTGCTTGAAAAGGTGTTCCTCCACCGAATGCTAAACCAACAATACTCGCTAAAATGGGAAAGTTTGCCGACTTAATCGTTTCATCAAATGGACCTTCAATATAATCTTGCATTGCACCTGTTTTTTGCTTGTAAACAAAAACTGCAACCTCGCCATCTTTTACACGCAAACTGCTTCCCCATCGAATGGCGTTTTCTTTATTGGTTGAGTTTACCTCATTGCCTTCAGGCCTCCATTTCCAAATTAGGAATTCCTGTTCGTCGCAACGGATCATGTCCATCATGCCACCTTCTTTATTACTACTGAATAGTCCCATTACTTATCGTTTATCTAGTTTTGAATAATGATTAGAAAAAATTACTAAAAGAATCAAATATTACTAAAGTATTAATTAACTCCAATTAAGATTTAATAGATATAACTTCAACAATAATTACACATTGCTTTTGAAAATATAATTCTAGTAAAACTAAAAACTTTTGTCCAGCCCCATTTTGATTTAGGCATTAATATCTTTCAAAATTGTTATATCGAAATAAAATAAATTTAAATTATTTTTATTTTAAAAAGGCCAATGATTTTTACCAAACAATGAAAATATAAATGCGTACATTAAATATCCTATAAAAATAACACCCCCAAATAAAAAAGGATAAGCAATCCAAAAAAGAGATTTATTCTTATTTTTAACTTTACTATGAGTTTTGTATGTTTCAAGAAAACTATCAAGTCTGTTTTTATCTTCAATTGTTTGTGATCCTAATTTAGCCTTTATAAAAGCTTGATTAACTTTTATCTCCCAGGCTTTACTTTCATCGTCATCATTCAAGAAACCGGAACTTAAAAATATTGGCAAGCAATATGATATAAATTCTAAAATATCTTCATTGTTTTGAGGTATAACAAATTGCTTAATGATACTTGCTTTTTTTTTCGAACGATCATCATCATATTCATAATTTTTCTCGTCTTCTTTTTCAAGTTTTTTGATAAGCTCAATTAAACTTTTATTAGCCATTTTATTTCGGTATTCATGACCACATTCGCTACAAATCAAATCCATTGACTTAACTGAAGCGCCGCAGGCTGGACATGTTTTTATATTACCAACTTTTTCTTTTTGTTTTGGTTGACTAGCATCCAATTGATGTAATCTACCATCCAATGTCATCTCTACTTCATCAGCATCAATACCAAGTTCTGCTGCTTTTTTGAGTACTACATTTCTTTCTTTTTCTGTAATCTGACCATCAGCTAAAGCGAGGTCTATTAATTTTTCGATTTCTGGGTTCATTTTAAATAATTTTATCGTGCTTACCAAACTGAGGTCTCAAAGTATTTGCTAGTATATTTTCAATTAACTTCAGCGTTATTTTTGATTTTGTATTTTCTAAAACAAAGTATTCAATAATAATATTTAACTTTTCTTTTTTTGCCAATTTACAAAGTTTCAAAGAATAAGTTGTATTCGAACCATATCCTAAATGTTCCTTTATTCTCTTTTGAAAGTTATTTTGAACACTTCCAACATATAATACTTCAAAAGATGAATCTTTATTTATTTGAGGTAATTTAACAGACTTATCATCGATTTTAAATTGTTCCATTCGTGATCTTAAATCAAATTTACTTTTTAATTTGATTATATATATTATGTCAGAATGTCCTTTAATTATTGATAAAATATTTTCATTGAAATATTTCTCACTTAAATCATCTGTATTAAATGAAAGTGATGAAGTTTTTTTATTTGTTTTTAAAATTTTGTTTAAATCAATTTTGACTTTTTCTATCTCTTCCAAGGATTTACATATAAACTTTTCCATGCTTGTTTAATTAACAATGTCAATGATTAAAATTAATATTTAATCGTTGATTATAGGATTTCTTTTTAAAATAATATACTTACAATTGGTATTTGAAATTAAAAATAACTATACATTGAAAAGAACTTGTTTTTTTGAATCAACTTTTCTGAAGAAAATGCACTTAAGCGCGCTCAGATTTGATGAAAAAAGCTCGCCTTCGTTTTTGACACTCAAAAACTTCGGCGAGCTAAGGTGGAGCCGGAGGGCTTAGCTGCGCTTTCCCCATAAGCTAACGTGCAGTGGATCAAAAAGCTTCATCGCAAGGCGATGTTGTCTTTTTTTGTTTGCCCAAATTTGAGGACGAGTCCTCATTTGTGCCCACAAAAAAAGCCACTCCTTTGGAGTAGCTTTTTGATCAGAGTGGAGCCGGAGGGGTTCGAACCCTCGTCCAAACGACGAGTTTTCAAGCTTTCTACATGCTTATTCCTCGGTTGTTTTTCGATCCAGGCACGGACAAGAACACCCAAAACCTGAACTTAGGTACTGAATTTCGCATTTGCTTAGTACCATCGCAAACACTAGCCTAATGGGATGAACTTTCGAGTGGTAAATCGATTAGGCGACGATCTACCGAAAGTACTTGTCCGACCTACTATGCTTCAGTCAGATTAAGCCAATTAACATTCAGCTAATTAAGCAGCAAGTGCGTATGACGTGTTGTCAATTATTGTTCGAGACAAGATATTTAAGAGGTTCACCTCAACCCTCTGCATGCTGACACTTGACTACCGCTATCGCTGTCAAATCCAAGGTCGGCCCCAATGAGCTACAAAGATACAAGGAAATTCGAAATGATTTTTGTATCCATCACAGATACATGAAACTAATTATTTAACAACGGTTACAAAGCCTTGATACAACTCTTTGACCGTATTTGCTGGATTAAAATAGACCACATACGTATACACGCCGTCCAAAACAGGAATTCCTGTTAGCTCGTCTTTCCCATCCCACTTCAACTGGGTCGGTGAAAAGGTGCAAATGACATTGCCCCAGCGATTGAAAATCCATCCACGCTCTACTTTTCCGTTTTGAATGATGATTTCAAAAGTATCATTGACCATGTCACCGTTTGGCGTGAAGACATTTGGAATGAAAATAACCGATGGATCAATGATGCAAGATTCCATTTGAATATTCACCGTGTGAACATAATCGCATCCATTTGACGTTTGTTCTACTTGCGTGACTGTTTGCGCTCCGTAAATCCATTGATTAAAGACTAAAACGGAATCAAATTCACAGAGAATGATGTTTTCTGTAGTTGGTGTGACCGAATACCAACTTAAGGTCGCAATGTGCGTGCTGTCGCAATTGTTGACATCCTGAAAAGCTGCTGAATATTGTCCTGGAGTGTTTTCCCAAATTCCATTGATGAAGGCGGAATCACCCGGACAAATCGTTAAGGACTCGGTCGTTGTCTGTGGTGTACATCCATTCGTGACAATAATCGTAATGCATTGTGTATCCGCACAGCTTCCAGAACCCAAAGAATAACATACTTGCCATGTCCCGATTCCAGCTACTTGTGGATTAAAAATACCGTTAGAAGATAAACACGTACCGCAAGTGGACGACCAAACTCCTCCCCCATTTAAGGCTTGAATTTGTTGCGAAGCATCTAGATTCGTAAAGGGTCCCGCTGCAGAAATAGAGGCGTTCGAGCCTGCTGTTCCTGCTGTAATGGTAAACGTTTCAATAACCGAACAACCGTTCGCTCCAGTGACTGTCACGGTGTAAGATCCGGGACAAACGTTCGAAATGGAACTAGTTGTCGCACCGTTTGACCAGCTGTAGGAATAAGGAGCAAGTCCATTAGTAACCGAAGTCTGAATAGATCCATCACACGCGTTTATACAGGTTTCATTGGAAATAGTTGGACCAACCGTCATTCCTGGGTTCACACTACAAAGTGGATTCATGCTGCCAATCCAGGCGTCGTTCGCTGCATTGTTCGCCATTCCAGGTGTTTGTCCGGTGGCTACATCTGCACTTGTCCAGTTTGCGACCAAATTCCAATTATTGGAAGTGGTATTCGTAAACGAAAATACTTTTCCAGCTGCTGATCCAGCAAAATACACGATGGAATTATTGATATTATTTCCCCAACTCACACTGTGAAAAGGAACTCCCGTGGATGGAATATTCGGAACTTGAAAAGAATCGTCGGTATTTGACATCGCTAATGGTGACCATGATCCACCTACTGACCAATTGATGTCCGGTGGATACGCTTGATTAGTGGTTGTTGGACTCACCGTTGTTTTCTCCAATAACATGGAACTTGATGGAATGACTAAACGACAATTGCCATCTGTGGTGGAGATATCGTCTGCTGGTAAACT
>JBIKRF010000019.1:0-31743 GCA_044349305.1 Flavobacteriales bacterium | reverse complement strand
AGAATACGAACAATGATATCGCGGTCACCAATTGCTGATTTATCCATAGCAGCCTTGAAACCGTCCCAGTCCTCACCTTTTGGATTCTCTTTAACTAAAGAACCATATAACACGTCCAATTTCGAAGTCTTAAGAACGGTAGCCATTACTTTGCTTCCTGCCTTTGCACGCTCAACAGCTAAACCATCGTTCAATAAAATCTCTCCTTCAGGTGAAGCGTATGATTGCAATTCGATTTGTGTAACTACCATTTTAGGATTTGCACTTATCGAAGTAAGTAATGCTTGAAGCTCTGTGATATCTGCATCTTTCAACTCTGTTGGCTTCAATACCGACGAGTTCAAATCGAAGTTTACTATTGCTTCAAATGTTTTGTCTGTAGAACGAACCAAAGCATCTTTTGATGTAACAACTTTGTCATCACTCTTCATTAAGTATGGTGTTGTTATTACACCTTTAGCGATTTCAACAGCAGGGAAAGACGCTGTCTTCTTTCCTTTCGCTCCTTTCAAACGAAGCTCCAACTTTGAAGACTCCATGCCAGCCGAATAGGGCAATGTCGCTGTGTACTTAAAACTCTTTCCTGTTTTGAAAGGAATTACTTCACCGTTTCCGGTCGCTTTTTCCCCTTTAAACTCTTGAACTTTGTAACTCGCCTCGCCACCATTCCAAACAATAGCAGGTGTAGCTTGAGCAGAAACAGATTTAGCAAAGTACTTTTCAGGAAACTTTCCTGTTATTGTAATTTTCACAGAATCACCGCGAACTTCCAATGGACTTGGCTCTACTTGGAAATTAAGTTCTTCCATGTGTTTTTGCATTGAGCCAAGACCGGCACAACCTTGAAAAAGAAGTGTAACTGCTGTTAATGCAACTACTACCGACGAAAATCCTTTTTTCATTTTTTCAGCTTAATTTTATAATGGGCACAAATTTACATTCAATTATTGAGTCTACAATGCTCAAGTTCAAATTATTGTTGAACAACACCCATTGCGCAGAATTTTGCAATTCGCTGCTGGGTACGTTCCTCAACTCCTAGTTTCTCCAATTCATCCAATGCATTAACAATCGCATCTTTCAAAAGTTCAGTTGCCGCGGCCGGATTGTTATGAGCGCCGCCTAGTGGTTCGCGAATAATTCCATCAACCAACTTATTCGCAAACATATCGTCAGCCGTGAGTTTCAGAGCAGATGCTGCCTCCATTTTATGGTCAGTATTTCTCCATAAAATGGTAGAACAAGACTCCGGAGAAATCACAGAATACCACGTATTTTCCAACATCAAAACTCTATCTCCAATGCCAATACCCAATGCTCCACCAGAGGCCCCTTCACCTATGATAATGCAGATTACAGGAACTTTTAGGCGCATCATTTCGAATAAATTCCTCGCAATAGCTTCTCCTTGTCCGCGTTCTTCCGCCTCTAATCCAGGAAAAGCACCGGGAGTATCTATAAGCGTTACAATAGGCTTATTGAATTTCTCTGCCAACTTCATTAAGCGGAGAGCTTTGCGGTATCCTTCTGGGTTAGCCATACCGAAATTGCGATAAGAACGCATCTTCGTGTTCGCTCCTTTTTGCTGTCCAATGAACATCACGCTTCTTCCGTCGATAGATCCGAATCCGCCTACCATAGCCTTATCGTCTTTTACAGTGCGGTCGCCATGCTGCTCAACCCAAGTTCCTTCAGTCATGGTTTCAATGTACTGAAGAGTGTAGGGTCTTTCCGGATGACGGCTTACCAACACACGTTGCCATGGGGTAAGGTTCGAATAAATCTCGTTGGTCTTTTCAATGACAGCGCGCTCGAGGTCTTCTATTGCAGCATGTACATCTACCCCATTCTTCTTTTCACTCTCTCTTAACTTCTCAATTTGTTGACGAAGCTCTTTTATCGGGGATTCAAATTCTAAATAAATTTCCATAGTTTCAGTTTGGAAGGGCAAAAATACACATAAGTGTTAAGAGTTGTGCTTGATAAATTCGAGGAACTTTTTCAGGGCTTTTGCTCGGTGACTTAACAATTTCTTTTCTTCAATGCTCATTTGAGCGAAGGTGCGAGAATTACCTTCCGGATGAAAGATTCCATCGTATCCAAATCCGTCTGCCCCTCGAATTGCAACGCCCAATTTCCCTCTAACGATTCCTTCAAAATAAAAAGAACCTGCTTCCGAGCAATAGCAAAAAACCGATCTGAATTGCGCATTCCGATTGGTCTGACCTTCCATTTCCTTCAACACCTTTTCAATATTCCGCTCATTCGAGCGAGGCTCCCCGGCATAAATAGCCGAGTCTACTCCCGGGAGTCCATTCAATGCTTCTATTTCCAATCCGGTGTCGTCTGAAAAACAAGCCAATCCCGTTTTTTCAAAAACGAATCGCGCCTTCTGCTCAGCGTTACCTTCTAAAGTACCTGTTGTTTCAGGAATTTCTTCGGTTACTCCAACATCGCGCATAGAGACAACTTCAACACCCAAAGGCAAGGCTGCTTGAATCTCTTGTAGTTTGTTTTTATTTCCTGACGCAAAAACTATTTTCATGATTTGCGAATGATTTTACCGCTATCGGTTCGATTAAACTGATTTTCAAAAACGATTTCTCTGGGCTTTCGAATTCCCAAATTCAACGCTTCAATTTTATGTTGAAGAGATGCGTCGGTTCCTCCTTCAACGTAAAGTATCACTTTCCTTCCCAGGATTTCGTCGGGAACAGAGCCAATGTAGAAAGGTTGTTTGATTTGGTTGGAAAGGCTTCGCTCTACTTCTTCCGGAAATATTTTCACTCCTCCGGAAATGACTACATGATCCAGCCTTCCCTTCACCACGAATCCTTTTTCCACTAATTCGACAACATCTGTTGTCTCTAACGCGGGCAACTTCAACCAAGCGTCTTCAATGATTAAGTTACCATTTGCTCCTTGACTAATTTGAACTCCTTCTAAAGGAAGAAAACCGGCATTTAATTTAACGTCGCGCAGAGCGACATGAGTAAGGGTTTCGGTCATGCCGTATCCTTCCCAAATCGTTGATTCAATGTCGTTCGCGAATTGAAGTACTCTATCGGAAATTGGGCCACCACCAAGTAAAATATGTTTGATCCGATTCAAAGAAGTCGGATTGCTCTTCATTATTTGAATGCACTGTTGTGAAGTGAAAGCCGCGAAATCGTAATTACTTTGAATACTTGGATGTGCAGAAGGCGTTTGCCAAGTCAAGTTCCATTCATTGATTATTGCGCGTAGCGCCATCATTTTTCCTGCGACATAAATGGGAGGCAAGGCACAAAACACCTCAGCGTTCTTATTTAGGTTGAAGAAAGTTGCGGTTCTTTGGGCTGAGCGGATGACCTGCTCTTTCGTAAATGTGATCACTTTCGGAGTTCCTGTCGAACCGGAAGTTTGAAATGAAATGAAATCAGACTCATTCCATTCTTTTTCAATTTCAGCGTAAGCCAAAATCATATCGCTTACTGAGAGTGAAAGGTTCATCATGATTCAATCGGAATAAGTAATTCACCTTCCACTTTCCACTTAGCAACACTGTTGTTGCTGAACAAACTTCCTGTTCCTAAGCCTTGAACCCCTTCCAACTTCATCTTACACACCCAATTGGCAAGGTGATTTAAGCCGACATTGCTTTCCAACGAAGACGTTACCCAAAAACCAATACCGTGTTTATCAGCCCAATTCTTCCAATTCTCAGCAGCGGCATAACCGCCATGAAGTGAAGGCTTCACTACAAGGTAAGCGGGTTTACCCAAATGCAAAAACGGCTCGAAATTATATGGGTGACTTCCAATCAATTCTTCATCGAAGGCAATGGGAACTGGAGATTCCGTGCACAACTTGAACATGGTCTCGAATTGACCTGCCTTAATGGGTTGCTCTATGCTGTGCAATTTAAATTCTGAAAGTTGCGTTAGTTTATCGAGTGCTTCTTCCGCATGAAATGCGCCGTTGGCGTCTACGCGAATAGTAAGTTCTTCTTCATTTCCCCACGATCGAATTTCACGAATCAAATTCAATTCATCGTTAAAATTCAATGCGCCAATTTTGAGTTTGATGCAACGGCTTCCTTCATCAAATTTTCTTCTTGCCTCAACACGCATCGCTTCTATTTCATTCATCCAAATCAATCCATTAATTGAAATGGGATGCAATTCATTTTTCGGCAGGAAAGGAAAATCTATTTGTTCCGAATGGAATCCGGCAAGCGCTGCATCAATTGCACATTGCACTGAAGACAAAGTAGAAGTGTCCTCATTCCAATTTTCCGAAAGAACTAATCGATCTAATTCAGTTAGCACCTCTTCTTTTGTCTCCTTGCTTAATCCCCACAATGGTGCTACTTCACCTTCACCGACTATATTTCCAACTGAATCGATTAATTGTAAAATCCAACTATCGCGAGCTAAGAGCACATCGCGACTGGTCTTAGCCGGTTTATTAAATTGAAGGGTTCGATGCTCGTACTTCCATCTCATTTCCTTGAGCCTGAAATGTTCTTTAGCAACCATTCCACCGGAGCCTTATCTGTTACTTTTTTCTTCCACCAAAGGACGAACAAAAAGGAGAGTGTGAGCATACCTAATGAAGCTGGAATTAAAATGTATATCGATTTAAACCAATAAATCCGTGCTTGATTTCCTCCTTTAACAAGAGACCACAGCACCGCTGTTTGAAGACACACAAAAAAATACAACGTGTATTTCGAAGAAGAAAATCGATCTATGAAATGAATCACCTTGGCTCCAATTTCCGTCTCATACCACTTCTTCGCGAAATAATTAATGGCACTAACGACCATTATTACGGCCCCTGACTCAAACAACACGAATGAAAAACTATGGAAGCGAATCGAAATAAAACTAAAAGAAAAAACATTCAACCCGCCAATTTCACCATTGAGATTATTAAGAAACGGCTGAACTAGAATCCCCGACAAAAGTAAAATAAAACCTAAAATAGATACCGGAGGAAGCCACCCCTTTACTTTCACCTTAGCCTTTCCGAAAATTATTCCAAGAATAAAAAATGATATCCAAGGAAAAACAGAATAGTAGCCATTAAAAAATAAGAAGCCTAAAATATTCATAAGATCCGCCTCTGCTATTTTTATTCCCGAGTATGAAGGGTAGATTGGAATTTCCAAATTCCCAAGGACTGTCGACAATAAAACAATTGTAAAAAGCAAAATCTGCAGGACAATCGACTCCCAACGAATAAAAAAAGGCGAAACGAAAAAGCAAATCCCCGCTATAACTAGAATGTTTGCAGGCCAAAAGCCAATAAACAACAATCCTAATCCGAATAAAACAAACCCGCGCCGACTGTAATGCCCCATTAGTCTTTTCCGACTGTGTTTTTTGCCTTTAAAAGCAAGGGTCATGGTATACCCATTTAAAAAAAGAAATAAAGCTGGGAAGAATCCAAACCAGATAAAATAAACCTCTTGAACATTTCTGTAGGGAGGAGATGATTTTAGTACATATAAAATGTCTTTTAACACAAATGTTTCATTGGACAAAATTGTTCCTACAACGGCCAATAGATATGAAACTGCTATTCCTTTTATTTCTCTATTCGAAGACATGCTCAAATATACAAGTTGAACCTACAAGTTCGGCAAAAAAATGAGCAGTAGCAATGCAATTGCAAAGGTTGAAAGCGCTACTTTCTTCAATTCAGAATCGAGTAATTGCGGATTCGTGCAAGAAAATACCTTTTTCGCATGAGCGACAAGAATGACGAATGGCAGAAGGTAAAAGGCATAATGACTCGGAGTAATAAATACCTCAGCTACTCCGGCAAGAAATGCAACACTCAGCCAAACAAAATGCAAACGCTTTCCATTTGCAAAACCTAACTTAACTACAAGAGTGTTTTTCCCTGCTTTCGCATCTGAAATATAATCGCGTAAATTATTCAGATGAAGAACAGCCATGCTTAACATTCCCACTATGATCGTGTTTAAAATGGCAATAAAACCGACCTTACCAGATAGAAAATAAGACATAGACAAGACGGAAACTACACCGAAAAACAAGAAGACAAATAAATCTCCAAGACCCTTATAGCCGTATGGATTTTTACCCGCTGTATACTTGAATGCTGCCCAAATTGCAGCAATTCCGATTCCTAAATAAACTCCAAAGCCTACCCAGTTTTTCTTCACGACAAACACTTCATTCAGCAACAAAACACCCAAAGCGAAAGCAATTGAGCCAGAAACATAAAGACCGCGCTTCATTTGCTCTGCGGTAATCTTTCCGCTTTGCACCATACGTGCAGGACCTACTCGATCCTTACCGTCTGCACCGTTTTGAAAATCGCCATAGTCATTTGCCAGATTCGAAAAAATCTGCAAAGCCAAAGCTGTAAGAAGGGCCAACACAAAAACCGAAGAAGAGAAAATCTCTGGTTTTAATCCCGCGCTACCGGCCAATATTCCAGCAGCGGCAAGTGGTAACGTGCGCAAGCGCATCGCTGTTATCCAATTTTTAAACATTATGGAAACTTCGGAAATTGTTGGAAGTCTGGATCACGTTTTTCAAGGAAGGCCTTCTTCCCCTCTTGTGCTTCTTCTGTCAAATAATACAACAACGTTGCATCACCTGCGAATTCCATAAGCCCGCGCTGTCCGTCTAACTCTGCATTCAAGCCTCGCTTGATCATACGAATAGCCAATGGACTTCTTTTCATAATGGTCTTACACCACTGAATGGTTGTTGCCTCTAACTCTTCCAACTTTACAACCTTATTCACCATGCCCATCGCCTCTGCCTCAGCAGCTGTGTATTGCTCGCACAAGAACCAAATCTCACGGGCCTTCTTCTGGCCCACTTGTCTTGCCAAATAGCTAGATCCAAATCCAGCATCGAAACTTCCTACTTTCGGACCAGTTTGCCCGAAACGTGCGTTATCAGAAGCAATAGTTAAATCGCACACGACGTGCAAAACGTGTCCTCCACCAATAGCATAGCCATTTACCATGGCAATCACAGGCTTAGGTAGTTCACGAATGCGCTTGTGCAAATCCAACACATTCAAACGCGGAACACCGCGCTCGTCAACGTATCCGCCAACACCTTTCACGTTCTGATCTCCTCCGCTACAAAACGCTTTATCGCCTTCTCCGGTTAATACCACAACTGCAATATCCTGACGCTCGCGACAAATGTCCATGGCGTCGATCATTTCCACATTCGTTTGAGGCCTAAAGGCGTTGTATACTTGAGGTCTGTTTATCGTGATTTTCGCAATGCCTTCGTAGAATTCAAATCGAATATCTTCATAGGCTTTAATGGATGTCCACTGGGTATTCATATTCTTTGTGTATGTTGAAAGAAGGCGTCCAATGCCTTCGGATTATCTTCTTTGGGTGTAAATATCTCTAAAACGCAAACTCTTTTTTCTTCGAAGAACAAAGGTAGCGTTCGATTCAATTCGTCGTTATTCGTTGCGCTGAAATAACCCAAGTTGTACAACTCGGCAATTCCTTTGATCGATTTGCTGCTGTGTGAAGTCTCGAAAAATTGTTGCAAATGCTCCGTGTCTTTCGAGCCGTCGATAATTCTGAAAATCCCGCCGCCACCGTTGTTAATCACGATGACTTTGAGTTGATTTGAAATGTAGTTGTTCCAAAAGGCATTGCTGTCATAATGAAAAGACAAGTCGCCGGAAATAATCAATGTAGGCTTCTTGGTCTTCCAAGCCGCGCCTATGGCAGTGCTCGTAGAACCATCTATTCCTGCGACACCCCTATTTCCGAAATATGTTACGTTTTTATTCTGATTGAAAAGCTGAATGTATCGAACCACAGAACTGTTTCCCATTTGAACGTTTGTTCCATTCGGAATGAATTTCAAGATGGAAGAAAAAACGGTTAAATCTGAAAACACTGCATGAGGTAACCACTTTTCAACTTGCTTAATCTGATTTCCTTGAATGGAAATCATGTCTTTCTTCCATTCAGATTTACTTTCAATTTCTTTCAATGAGCTGAAAAAATCTTGCGGAGAAAGCTCGCATTGTACTTCGAGACAATCGAAGGTATCCATGGGTTTTTCGTTCACACCAACTTGAATGTGCTTCGGTTTTGCTTTTCTTAAAATTGCTTTGACCTTCCTTGAAATAATGTTTGTTCCAACAGTAATCAGAACATCTGGCGCCAACATCTGCTGTGCATTTGCGCCGAGTCCCATAATTAATCTATCAATGCACGGAAATGCATTTTCAATGTTTACGTTGGCGTGCGTTTCCGTTAGGACAACAACTTGATTCAATTGATTGAACAGCTCTAGCTCTTTGGAAAAATCTTCGTAAATATGTTGGCCAACCAACACCATTATTCTCTCGGCTTGCTGCAGTATTTCAAGACTATGACGGATTTCCTTCAAACCATCAACCGAATTTTCTTTCATTTCAAATTGAAAAGAAGGAAGTTCGTCGCACTCGATTAATTCATATAACGGCTCTTGAAACGGAACATTCAAATGCACTGGTCCGTTATTGGAAATCAGATATTGAATTGTATTTCGAATGATTTCCTTGTTCCGATGAGAGCTATCCTTTTCGTCGGCAATCAAACTGGCTGAATAATCTGCGTAATTCTGAAAGACATTGTTCTGTCTTATGCTTTGCCCCTCTCCTCTATCTATCCACTCTTCGGGCCTATCTGCAGAAATGACTAACAATGGAATCCTTTGATAGTAGGCCTCTGCTATGGCAGGAGCGTAATTCAGCAAGGCTGTTCCGCTTGTACAGATTAGAACTGTTGGCTTTTTCGATTGCTGAGAAAGACCTAGTGCAAAAAAAGCCGCTGATCTCTCGTCAACGATGGAATAGGTTTCGAAAATAGGAGTATTCGCAATCGAAATACTGAAGGGTGCATTTCGAGAACCTGGTGTTAAAACAACATCGGTTATGCCTGCGCTTTTCAGCGCACCTAAGATGTAGGAAACTACTTTTTTCGATGAGATTTTCATGCGGGCCACGAAGATAGAAACACCGCGACGAATGAATCGTTCAAAAATTAAAAAATTACGTCTGTCAATGACTCCGCTTTCCATCGCGTCTCGCGCGCTTCAAGCTCTGGAATGCTATCCTTTGTTATTCCTGCACCAACAAAAACATGCAACTTAGCATCTTCAATCTTCAAGCATCGCAGAATAACATACAGATCTACATTATCGCCTTGTTCTATTCCAATTAAACCCGTGTAGTATTCACGATCGTGTTCTTCTAATTTTTCAATCAGGTCTTTGGCTTCCGACCGGGGCATTCCACAAACTGCTGGGGTGGGATGCAATGCCTTCAAAACATTTTTCCAATCACCAGAATACTCAAACGATATTTCATTGCAGAGGTGTTCGATTGACCCCGCATTTCGAGTTTGAACATCACCGCAAAAGACTCTTTCCGCACCTAGTAATTCTAATTCCTGTTGAATGAAATCGGTCACAAGTTTTTGTTCTTGTATTTCTTTCGTCCCCCAATCCTCTGAACTTCCTGCCTTTCTTGTACCCGCCAAACTTATCGTGGTGTATGACAGTCCACGCTTCTTAAAGAGCAGCTCTGGTGTTGCTCCAACCCATTGCACATGTTGCTCGTCAGTGAAAGCGAACACTGCAGCATTCGGGAATTTCTCATTGAATGAATTGAATATACTTTCAGCGGTTAAACCTTGTTGCGGAA
Organism: Flavobacteriales bacterium; assembly: GCA_044349305.1. Lineage (GTDB taxonomy): Bacteria > Bacteroidota > Bacteroidia > Flavobacteriales_D > Sanyastnellaceae > CAIZGX01. The sequence continues at coordinate 22,044 of JBIKRF010000019.1, read as the reverse complement.
ATGAAAAGATTCGACTCAATACAATTTTTTCTGTAATGCCCTGATTTAAATATCCAATACCCTTTTCCACACGACTGGCAAATTCAACATCAGTGCACGCCTGGTTCTTGGCGCCTCTGAAATCGCTTTGAATGATAAAAGTTCGCGAAGCTGCAGCGTTTCGTTCAAACTCATTTTGAGGCAATCTTAAACGAACAACACTCATTTCCCTGGTTGAATCATAACGGTTAAACGAGCAATGGCTATGAGATTTCCCTCGTGATCTCTGATCTTCACATCCCAGACATGCGTTCTTTTTCCTAAGTGAATGGGCTCTCCCACTCCGTAAACAAAATCGGTAGTGGCTGACTTCAAGTGGTTTATGTTCAATTCCAAACCTACAGCCTTTCCTCCATCTCCTTTCACTGCCTCGTAAGCACCAATGCTACCTATGGTTTCAGCAAGAACAGCGCTTGCTCCTCCGTGCAGAAGTCCAAACGGTTGAATGGTTCGCTTATCTACAGGCATTCTCGCCTCTACCCGACCGGGTTCGTTTTTCAATATTTCGATCCCCAAATGCGAGATCATATTTTCCGAATGGAATTTATGTTCCATAGCTGTAATTTGCACGCAAGGTAGTATAAATTTGCGGTGTGAAGAATAACCAAGAAACGTATCGATTGTTGATTGCAGAGGATGAAAATTCCATCGCAAAAACTTTAAAGCTCAATTTCGAAATAGAGGGTTTTGAAGTGCATGTTGAATCGAATGGTTTGTCTGCATTAAAGAATGCTCAAGAAAAGTTTTACGATCTTATTATTTTAGACGTTATGCTTCCTGAAATGGATGGCATTGCCATTTGCGAATCGCTGCGATTAGGAGGCAATCACACGCCTGTACTATTCCTTTCGGCCAAAGGAACAGGAAAAGATAAGGTTGAAGGTTTAAAAGTTGGTGGTGATGATTACTTAGCCAAACCATTCGAGTGGGAAGAGCTTTTACTTCGAAGCAAAAAACTTATCGTTAGAAAATCAGACGGGCATCGCACCATTGAGGATTTAGAGACATTTACGATTGGCCCGTGCACCATTCACTTCAATAAATATGAGGTGGAAACGCCAGAAGGTTTGCACGCGATAACAAAAAGAGAGGCCATGTTGCTTCGACTTCTTATTTCCAAACAAGGTGAAGCCGTGAGTCGAGAGGAGATCTTGGAAAAGGTGTGGGGGTATGATACTGTTACGCACAACCGTACCATTGACAACTTCATCTTGAATTTCAGAAAAATTTTCGAGTCACATCCCAAGGCTGACAAGCGTTTTTTGTCTATTCGTGGTGTCGGATATAAATTTCTTTAAAAAAAGAGGCAACCTAGCCTTTAACTTATCGTCTTATAGATGGTTACGCAGTCCAAGCTGCGTGTTGGTTTCAAAATTCCCTTGCAGGTTTACGAAAAAGGCTTTCAATTTTTGAGGGCCTTTTTTGTAGAAGACCTTTTCTAAACTAATACTTAACAACCATGAACAAACTCAAATTACTATTCGTGGCTTTTGCAATCAGCGCGGGACTTGCCTCTTGCAGCTCTTCTGCTAAGTCAATCAGCCATCAAGGAAAATTCAACCCTTGCTTTTTCAGCGATAAAAAAGGAACCATTCGCCCTTATCAATCGAATGAAGATCGGGTTACTGAGCATTATCATTTCAGAAATGCACTAGAAAAAAAATAATTATTGAGGAATGTAGACGAGCTTTTTCGTTTCGAAGAATTCTTGCGGGAAGTAACTCGATATTTCGAATAGTTCAGCATGCTTCTTCAGTGACTTGAGCTCTTCTTTCAAATCTCCGCCTTTGAGGCAAATTAATCCGTTTGGAACTCCGTTCTGACCGGCTTTTTTGTACTTGCCTTTGGTCCACATCAACAGCTCTTCGGCTGGGGCTACTGCACGGCTCACGACAAAATCGAATTGTGCTTTTACGGATTCTGCTCGACCGTGAAGCGTCTTCACATTCGTCAAGCCTATGAATTCGATGGCTTCGTTAACTACCATAATTTTCTTGCCGATGCTATCAACTAACAAGAATTCTGTTTCTGGATTTGCAATAGCTAGGGGAAGACCTGGAAATCCGCCTCCAGTTCCCAAATCTAGGACCTGCGATTTGGGTGTAAAAGGCAAGAATTTAAAAATACTAAGACTGTGTAAAACATGGCGTTCTACAAATTCACTGGTATCTTTTCTCGAAACAACATTAACGCGTTGGTTCCAATCTAATATAACTTCTTCTAATTTTTGAAATTGCTCCCATTGCACCTCGGTGAATGTGAAGTATGGTGATAGTTTTTCTCGAATTGACATTAAAAGTTTCCCTTGGTTGTTTTCATTAAATCAAACATGAAATCGCGTGCACGGAAGAGCTGTGCTTTTACCGTTCCTAGGGGTAATTCTAAAATCTCTGAGATTTCCTCATAAGATTTTTCTTCAAAATATCTTAACTCAACAAGTCTTTTATACCTTGGTTTCAGCTTCTCAACCACGTCGCGCATACGTTGCACACGTTCGTCTTTCTGCATCGTTTCCTCGGGGTCTAAACTATCTTCCTTCACTGGAATTACATAAGACTCGCCGTCTGCTTTCGAATATCCTTGATCGATAGAAACTGCCTTGATGCGTTTTTTTCGAATGAAATCAATGGAATGATTCGAAGCTATTTTAAATAACCACGTTGAGAATGCAAATTGCGGCGAGTATTGATCCAGGCGTTTGAAAGCTTTACTGAATGTTTCGATGGTTAAATCTTCTGCATCATCAGAGTTATTTACCATTTTCAACAACATGAAATAAACGGAATCTTTGTACCTGCCCATTATTTCGGTATAGGCACGCTGATCCTTATCGTTCAACGCACGCAGCACAAGCTGGTAATCCTTTTTGGCTTTATCAGATAAATGATCTATCAATTCCATTTCTGTGGTTTACGAACGAGGTTATGCAGGTAAAGCATCGAATGTACTAAAAAAAGATGCTTCTCTAACAATGGAAACAACCAAAGAATGTCTTTGGAAATTTTCAATTTATTGCAAGAGGCATTCAAAACAACAAATTGAACGAGGTATCTCATTAAGATCACAAATCCTATAACGCCCCAAAGAAATGGCTCCGGGTAAATAATAGACAATGCAATTGCTGCCATCCAAAGGACGAAGTACGTTAAAGGCCAAAGCATTAAGGAGAACTTAATACTTCCCTTGTACAGAGGTGCTGTTGTGAAATGTCGTTTCTTTTGAAAAGACCATTTCGCCCAAGTTTTATGAGGTTCAGAAATCGTTTGTGCTTCAACGTGAAAAACATTTTGGGTGTTTCTTGAGGTTGATGCTTCTTTAACAAACAAATCATCGTCACCTGAAGCCAATTTGTAATGATTGCGAAACCCGCCAATTCGAAAGAATGCCGTTTTCGTGTAACACAAATTACGTCCAACACCCATATAAGGCCTTCCCGTTTTGGCAAACCCCAAATAATTCAATCCAGTAATGAATGCATCGAAACGAATTAGCTTGTTCAGGTAACCGGGATACCTTTTATATCCACTAAATCCTAAACCAATCTCTTTTCGTTCTCCAATTCCTTTGGTCATTTCAGTAATCCAATGACTACTGGTTGGTCTGCAATCTGCATCTGTAAGCAGAACCACGTCATACATTGCCGCCTTAATGCCAAGGGTTAATGCAAATTTTTTTCCTTGCATCATTTGCTTGTCTTCGTTTATTTCAATGACATGCATATCAGGATAAGATACCTGAAGGGCCTTAAGTATGTCTGCTGTATCGTCCCAACTGCTGTCATTTACAACAATGAGCTGGAACTTGCGAAATTCTTGTTCCATAATTACAGGAATCAATTCCATCAAATTCGCTTCTTCATTCCTCGCACAAACAATAACCGATACTCCATCAGGAGATTCGCCTTCTGATTTCTTTCCTTTGGTAGCAGACAAAAAGTACTTCAGGTTATAATAAACCTGAACGAAAAATGAAAGCGCGATTATTGTAAGCAGCGACAATTCAATTGTAGAGAATTTCCAAATCCAGATTGCAAAAGTTTTTTCCATGAGTCTTGCGAAATTAGTCTGCTCCTAGGTTTTCAGCAATAAAAAAGGCCGGTTTCCCGGCCCATTTTATTCACAATAGAAGAGAATCTATTTATTTTTTAATGATAAGTGGAAGCGAGTCTACTTTTCCTGAGGAAACTAACTTCACGATGTAATAGCCATTTGCCAAATTCGACGTATCAACTTTTGTGTTTGCACTTGGCGTTTTGGTTGAAACGACTACGTTTCCTGCTACATCAATGATATAAAGCGTCGAGTTTGCTAATGCGCCAATCAACTGAATTTCATTTTGAGCTGGGTTCGGATATAAGGTAATGGTGTTATCCAATACATTTTCAACACCACTTCCAGACAAACAAAAATTAGTGGTCTCTGAGTTTGTAAATGTTCCACCGGCCGCTAAGGAAGTTCCCGCTGCGTCGGACACAGAATAACTTCCGTTGCCATAAGCGCAACATATACCGTCGCCATAATCATCGCTAATAACAAAGTCGTAGCAACCCGGAGCAAGGCAAACAGCCTGGCTAATTGAAGTGCCTCCCGCCGGATATAATCCATTAGAAGATGTCACAACTGTGCCGTTTTGCAGAATCTCCCAAGAAGTTTCTTCTGAGTACTGATCGAAGGTGATGTCTACAGTTACTACAACTGAAGGTCCAACAACTGCATTGCATGAAATTGAAACCGTGTTGTTATTTGCATTCTCATCAGTTGAACCGTTCGGATTTAAAACAGTCACTGCAATAGTGTTTGCTCCGTTGATAAGAGTAAGTGCTGGTAAATTAACGTTTGCAGAAGCATATTGTGCAATAGAACCTATCCAGTTAATGGTTTGAATGGCGCCCCCGTTAACAGTAAATTGAATTGTACATGATGTTAGAGTTGTTGCGCCGTTGTTCATCAAAGTGAACACAGGCGAAACAGAAGCTCCGCAAATATTTGACGGAACATTTGTGATACCTGCTGCATTAGCGTCAAGCTGTGCAATTACAGCACCTGTAGGATAGCCATCCAAAATTTGAACTCCGGTATTTCCTGGATCCAACCACTCTTTCAATCGAGCCGAAGCTGAAGCACCTGCATCCCAGCTCACGCCAAATCTTCCGTATGAATCGCCTTGTCCGTTTTCAGCTGAACCGCTACAAGCAGACGCTCCACCGAAAAGTTGACCTATGATTCTGTGATTCTGGTCAAACAAAGGAGATCCCGAAGACCCTCCCTCTGTGATACCATCATCCCATTGCTGCACATCCCACGTTTGAGCACCACCCCAAGTTCCTTGCGGAACAGCATTGTTCTCGAAGGATATCTTTTTCAAGTCACCTGACGGGTGATGAATTCCCGTTGCAGATGTTACGGTGGCCGCATCTGTGGCGTCCCAACCTGCAAACTGAACATTGTAATTTTGCGGGGGTGCCGAACTCAATTGAACTAAGCAAAAATCGCTACCTGCTCTTCTCGCTTTTAATGTACATCCCGAAATTGTCTGATTCGTAGGCCCCGTAGAACCTGTGCATCCTGAAGTCTCGTGATTGAAAACAAATACCCAACTAGGGGTTGCTCCGGCAGAATAACAATGGTTTGCGGTTAAGAAATAGGGCGTTCCATCATTTGCAGTATTGTTTACGAGAGCTCCAGTGCAAGAAGCAGATCCACCGCTAAGAATTAATGCGACAGATTTCTTTTCTACTTGCCAAGCTGCTCCAACGGCACAGTTTACATTGTTATTACAAGAGCCGCTTGTTCCGTATGGACCTCGATCCTCATCGAAATCAGCAAAGTGGTTCATTAATACCGCACGATAACCGTGAACCACCATTGAAATAACAAAAGACACTTGGTCCCTCACCGCGTTGTTCGCTTGCACTTCAACGACAACCTTATCGTGTTGTAAAATTGAAGTCGCCAAAACACGATACTCTTGATTGTTTTTATGATTGAATGAGCCTAAAAACTCTTCGCGGTCAGCAGACCAAATGAACATCTCTGCGCCTTTAGGAAGATAAAAATCTTCAAAAATTAAATTGACGGTTCTTGCGCCAGCACATTCAATTCCGAACTGCCAAATGCTTCGTTCGTTCTCAATAGATCTCCAAGTCGCTTGATTTAAACCGAAAGAAGTCTCGTGCTCAAATCCGAATCGATAAGGCGCTTCTTTATACTGATCCACTACCGCGTCCTCTGCAGCCAATGCATCCATATCAATTGAAGGCATAGCGGTAAATGAAATTTGTGAACTGACGTGCTTATCCTCCCAGTTGTACGGAAATCCGCCGAAAGAAACTTGCGCCATTGCTGCAAATGCGAGCGAAAAGGCAAATACGGAAAGTAGTTTTTTAATCATATGATATTTGGTTTCAATCGTGAAGATAATTCAATCCAACTGAAACCAAATAACAAAATTTAAAAGCAAATAGAATTCCTATTCTTGAGGAGCTACGAGTATTTTCCTTTCCACATTTCCATTCACAATCACAAACAAATTGCTTGGAGTGTTCACGAACAATTTACGCAAATCAATCGCAAGTTCCTTCTCTATTCTTGCCCTGCACGCATCGTCATTGTTCACGTGCGTCATACTCAAATTAACCTGTGGGGGCAAACTCTTCATATACCTTTCATCCCACGAAACCTCAAATGAATGTTCATTACACCCGCCGGAATAAGCGACTTTCACAATCAGAAAACCTCCGTCTTGTTTGGTTTCCAACACTTCAAAATTATCTGACTTGCCGTTTGAATTAATTTCAGCAGGCAATTGAATTGGTAAAATATTTTCAATGCTCGGAAAGTCTTTAACTGGAACCGCAGCAACCTCCTTGTTCCTCTTACAAGAAGGAAAAAAAATCAGCAATGCTATTGCTGAAAAAATAATCAAGTGCTTTTTCATAATGGATTTGAATTTAGTTCTGTTAATCGCTCCTCCAAAGCTTTCATTTCATCTCTGTATTCAGCCGCTTCCATGAATTCCAAATTCTCTGCCGCTTTTTCCATTTTTCGCCTTGCGGCCGACATTGCTTTTTGAATCTCCTTCTCCCCCCAATTGGCCATAACCGGATCTGCCGCGATTGATGGCTTCGCAAAATCACCTTCAGAATATACGAGCGGCTTCATTTCGAGAATATCACTTGCTTGACGAAGAATAGATGTTTTATGCTTGACAATCTGCGTAGGCTCAATTCCATTTTTGGTATTGAACTCCATTTGCTTCTGCCTCCTACGCTCCGTCTCATCAATGGTCTGGGCCATACTGCCTGTAATTTTATCGGCATAAAAAATAACTTTCCCATGGACGTTACGGGCAGCTCTACCTGCTGTTTGAGTGAGTGACCTTCTGTTTCTTAGAAACCCTTCTTTATCTGCATCCAAAATGGCTACAAGACTAACTTCAGGAAGGTCTAACCCCTCTCTTAATAGATTCACCCCAATAAGAACATCAATCTCTCCTTCGCGTAATTGACCGAGTATGTTAATGCGTTCCAAGGTATCGACTTCACTGTGAATGTATCTGCATTTCACGTTCATGCGATCGAGGTATTTGTGTAACTCTTCGGCCATTCGTTTGGTTAAAGTGGTAACCAAAACACGCTCTCCCGCCTCTATCGTTTTCTGTATTTCATTCATTAAATCATCGACTTGATTCAAAGAAGGACGAACTTCAATTGGCGGATCGAGTAATCCTGTTGGTCGAACCACCTGCTCAACAACGACACCCTCTGTTTTACGCAATTCGAAATCGGCAGGAGTTGCCGAAACGAAGATGACTTGGTTCTGAATAGACTCGAATTCATCGAAAGTCAAGGGTCTATTATCCATTGCTGAAATCAACCGAAATCCGTGTTCGATCAAGTTCACCTTGCGTGAGCGATCTCCTCCAAACATAGCACCTACCTGAGGAACCGAAACGTGACTCTCATCAATGACCATTAAAAAATCATCTGGAAAATAATCGAGCAAGCAGAATGGGCGTTCGCCTGGCTGACGGCGATCGAAATACCTACTGTAGTTCTCAATACCCGAGCAATACCCGAGTTCCTTCATCATTTCAATGTCGTAGTTTACGCGTTCTTCCAAACGTTTCGCCTCAAGTGTTTTCCCTTCTTTATTGAAATTTGCTGTCTGAACCACCATGTCTTGTTGAATCTGCCAGATGGCATCGTGAAGCGTTTCCTTCGATGTAACAAATAAGTTTGCAGGAAAGATTGTCGTTTGATCAAAGGAAGTCGATGTCTTTCCTAAAAAGGGATCCAACATTTTAATACTTTCAATTTCATTCCCGAAAAACACCACGCGAAGGGCATAGTCTGCATATGCCAAGAATATATCTACTGTATCGCCTTTCACACGAAACATACCCCGTTCCAATTCCGCATTAGTTCTGCTATATAACGACTCGACTAACTTATATAAAAACGATTGTCGACTTAATTTCATTCCCACGTGAATGGGAATGACGCTTTTATGAAATTCCTGCGGATTACCAATTCCATAGATGCATGAAATACTAGCAACTACAATTACATCGCGTCTCCCACTCAACAATGCGCTGGTCGCAGCGAGACGAAGCTTTTCAATTTCCTTATTAATACTTAAATCTTTTTCGATGTAGGTATTCGTAACCGGGAGATAGGCTTCTGGCTGATAGTAGTCGTAATAGCTCACAAAGTACTCGACCAAATTTTCGGGAAAGAACTGCTTGAACTCTGAATACAATTGCGCTGCTAACGTTTTATTATGACTTAGAATGAGGGTTGGACGTTGTGTCTGTTGTATTACGTTTGCAATCGTAAAAGTCTTACCGCTTCCGGTAACACCTAGCAATGTTTGATACTTTTCGTTGTCATTCACTCCCTTCACCAGATCATGAATAGCCGTTGGCTGATCACCTCCCGGTGTGAAATCTGTTATCAATTTGAATTGCATACGAGCGAATTTAGATTAGAAAAACTGAGGTACAAAAAAAGGTCCGAAATCGGACCTTTTCAAGAATAACTTATATGCTATTTATTCGCCTACAACTTCGAAGTTGAAAGTAGCGCTAACCTCTTTGTGTAATTTAACACGAGCTTCGTAAGTACCTAAGTTCTTAATGTGCTCTTCAGAGATGCTGATACTCTTTCTGTCGATTGCATAACCTTCTTTCGCTAAAGCTTCAGAAAGTTGAATAGTGTTGATGCTACCGAAAATCTTTCCAGTATCAGAAGCCTTGGTAGTCAACTTGATGCTTACAGAAGCAATTTTCTCAGCAGTTGCTTGCGCTTCAGCTAAAATCTTTGTTTCCTTGTGAGCACGTTGCTTCAAGTTCTCTGCGTGCATTTTCAATGCTGAATCTGTTGCAGGAACTGCGTATCCTCTTGGGATTAGGTAGTTACGAGCGTACCCAGCCTTAACTGAAACGATCTCGTCTTTAGCACCTAATTTCTCAATGTTTTCTTTTAATATAATTTGCATGACCTAGTCCTCCTTAATTTATTTCAACATATCAGCTACGTATGGCATTAATGCCAAGTGACGCGCTTTTTTAATAGCCTGAGAAACTTTACGTTGGTATTTCAACGAAGTTCCAGTAAGACGACGAGGAAGAATTTTTCCTTGCTCGTTACATAACTTCAATAAGAAGTCTGCGTCTTTGTAGTCAATATATTTGATACCTGATTTCTTGAAACGGCAATACTTTGCTTGCTTGGTTTCAATATCAATTGGATTGAGGTAGCGGATTTCTGAATTATCGCTCATTTGTTCAATGTTTTAAGGTTATGCCTCTTTAGAAGCGGCTTTCTTTTCTTTTAATTTGTTTCTGCGGCTTTCTGAATATTCCAAGTGGAATTTATCCATTACCGTAGTTAAGAAACGGATAACGCGCTCATCGCGGCGGAATTCAGTTTCTAAAACACCAATAACATCTCCAGCAGCCTCAAACTCCATTAGATAGTAGAAACCAGTTGATTTTTTCTGAATTGGATAAGCCAACTTACGTAAGCCCCAGTTCTCTTCGTGTTTAATCGAAGCACCTTTAGCTTTCAGAAATTTTTTGAACTTGTCTACTGTTTCCGCCGCCTGATCATCAGACAGCACGGGAGTCAAAATGAAAACAGTTTCGTAACGATTCATGATATAATAATTTTAAAATGGACGGCAAAAGTACGAAAAACTTTCAAACTTCCAAGCATTCAATGGAATAGCCTTGAAAAAAATTAGTCTAACTCCCAAATTCTGTTCTTCTTACGCAAACGAAATCCAGCGAGCGAATGCTTTTGCCAAAAGTGGAGTACCAAATAGATGACTATGGGAGAACCAAACGTAAGGAATGAAAGGTAAACGAATGAAAGACGAATTCGATTCGAATTCATATCGAGTTTCTTACCCAATGCTTCGCAAACTCCGAAGAATCGCAGTTCGCAAAAATCAAATAAGGACTTCATTAAATTCATTTCGTTTTAGTTTTTCAGCTCCTAGAGCGCAATTTAAGCATTTTCTGGGCTCGCAATACATTCCATACAAATGAATGAGCCCTTGCGATTCCAATGCATTCTTGCCAACTACATCATGGATTTTCCACAAGCGAGTAATTCGATTGTCTTCCAAAGGAATTAGCTCCAAAAGTTCTAAGGCCCGCTCAGCATAAGACTCGTCCATTTTTCTTTCGTGAAGGAAAAATAAAAGTGGTGCAAAGACATTGACTGTCAAATGCGCGAACAGTGGATTCACTCTCCCCTTTTTATAAAATTCAGATTTCCATTCTTTTATTTCAGCTTTATTGAAAATCATATTCCACCATTGCGATATACTCGGCAGTTCATCGGAGAGTTGTTCAACCCGAACTTTATTGCTTCTTATTGGACGAATTTTTCCTGAATTCAGTGCCTGTGGCGGCAGAACAATCCATTGATTCGCCTCGATAAGAGCCATCGCCTGTTTCCAAACCACCGTTTCCCCTCTTGTTTTCTCAAATCCAAACATCTGAAGAAGGACGGACTTTAATAATTCTGGTTCATCCATTAAGCGCAATGCGCTTCGAAAAGAAAATCGAGCGGCTACTTGCTCGAACAACTCGCCGTTCAGGCCAAAACCAAAGGCTCTAAAAAACTTTTCGTAAAAGAGTTGCAAGAGATCGCCATTCAGTTCCGATGATCGACTTCTCCATTCAGACACTCTTCTTTCAAGACGTTCAACGGCCATGCGGTTGATCCAATTGGTCCGAACCACGCTGCGCACATCTCCGAAATTTCCACCGCATGGAATATGGTCTCGCATACTTTTCCATTGCTGAACGGTTTCCCATTGCCCTGGAATAATGTGATTCTTCAACTCAAGAACGGGAATGTTCGCGGGAACGTGATGATCCATTTCGTAAACCACGTGCAGAATGACATTGTCGTAACGCGGATCTCCAGTATGACCGTGAATCAGCCAATCGGAAGACTTCAAATGAAGTTCTACCGGTCCGCACCAAAGTACCTCTCCGATTTGCACCCGTGCGTCCATGAAATCTGGCCCCGCATGACGGTTTAAGAAACCAGGATATTCGACATGTACAACATTGCCATCTGTTGTTGTTAAAGGCAGTTGGCTGAACGATTGTGTTCGCCAAACAAAGTGTAAGTAATCTTCTTTCATGAACCGAAATTCATAAGACCATTGAAGAAAGTCAAGAAATGCTTATGCCATAAAAACGCTGTTTTCCTTGATTTTACTTACCTTTATAACGCATAAACTTTTCAAATGAAACACTTTTACCTTTTTATTTTTCTCGGACTATCCATTCATTCGTTTGGACAACCCGGTGACACCACCATTATTCAAACCTTTACGTTCGACGCGCAAAACAATCCTGCGAATGCATACGATTCTCCCGGCAGACGCTGGTTTGATTTCCCTGCCTCGAACAGCGGGGTGAACTACCAAAAGGTGTTAATGTATCACACTTTGAAATGTTTCAGTGACGGAACAGCAGGAGGTCTCGGCTATCCGTGCGGAGAGTGGGACTACCTATCATACAACTACCTTTTCGAACATACGGGAGTGCTCGACTCTACCCTTCAGCAGCATCCGCATTATCTCATAAATAATCAGAATTTCTCATCCGCTTCAATCAGAGCATCAGCACCGTTTGATATTTTTCAAACAGAGCAAATCGTTAGTGCTCTGAATAATCCAAATGAAGCCTTGACATCAAACGTTGGAAACAATGATCAATCTGCAGCAATTCCATTTGGCAATGATGGAAGCGCTCGGTATCAATGGCTCTATTCTGCCACAGAACTTGCAGCCGCAGGTGTGCAAGCAGGAAACATTTGGCAAATCGGATTTGATCTGACCGGAAACGCAGGAAACTATCAAAACCTGCGCATTCGAATTAAAACTACTTCTTCAACAACTTTAACTGCCTTAGACAATAGTGCAATTAACACGTATTATTTGAGTAATACAGCAGTCAATCAAAACGGCACGTTTTATCTGACCTTGAATTCGCCATTTGCATGGGATGGGGCAAGCAATATTCTTGTTGAAGTTTCATACGACGGAAGTCCTTCGGCACTGGGTGTTGCTGTTTTGGGCGAAGCATCTAACTTGAATTCGATCGCTTCAATTGGAAATAATAAGTTCGTTCGCTTCGATGGAAACGATGAGATTCGTATTCCAGGAACAGCCTTTGCATCTGTATCAACAGAAGTAACCGTTGCCTTTTGGTTAAGAGGAAATGCGAATGCGCAACCCGAAAACGGGACATGCTTCGAAGCTAGAAACACCAATAACAATCGCGTGTTGAACACGCACATTCCTTGGAGCAACAGCCGCGTTTATTGGGATGCAGGAAATTCAGGTGGAAGTTACGACCGTATCGACAAGGCCGCTAACCCTGCAGATTTCGAAGGCGTATGGAATCACTGGGCTTTCACAAAGAACAGTGTAACAGGTGAAATGAAGGCCTACCTCAACGGTGTGCTTTGGCACAGTGGAACGGGCAAAGTTTTCCCAATGAGTAACATTACGCAATTCAGTATTGGTGCGGCGGCTACTTGGAGTAATTTCTATCGAGGAGATATGGATGACTTCTGCATTTTCTCAACCGCACTCTCCGATGTTGAAATTCAGAATTTATTTGCAAATGGTGCCGCTACATCTTCCCTGCTAGCAAAATACAATTTCAATAACGACAGCAATGGAACAGTTAATGACATTTCAGGAAACAACTTTAACGGTTACACGCTCGGCAATCCAAGTTTCATTTCATACAGTGGTTTCGAATTAACACAATCGGCTCAGGCATTAGACTTCAGACCAAAAACTTATTTCACTCAAGGAAACAACTTAACGACTTCACAAGCGACTGAGACTATTAGTACTGAAGTATACGACGCGCCTGTTTCCAAAATTGAATATGAGATTGTCAATCATGCGCCACAAATTTTAAACATTGCAACAACTTACCTTTCTCGCTGGCAATTCACTTACAATTCAGCAGGCGAGAAAATTGACAGCATCTTCGCCGCTGCAGATGAGAATTTAATCAACGATACGCTCTTCTATTATAGCCAACCATTCGAGGTTATTAATCGCTATGAATTAGGCCGATTCATTACTCCATACGGAATTCAATTGGATTTGGGCGATGGTTGGACGTGGATTTACGATGTAACAGATTTTGCGAACTTGCTTCGCGACAGTGTTGAATTGGAAGCAGGAAATTGGCAAGAACTTTTAGATCTGAAATTTTTATTCATTGAAGGAACTCCCGCTCGTGACGTGAAGCGCATCGCTAACGTATGGCAAGGAAATTACGGACTGGGTGGATTTAACAACGTGGTAAACGAAAAGACATTCACCCTTCAACCCAACGAGAGTGAATTAAAACTTCGCACCACTTTAACTGGACATGGATTTGGAAACGATGCGAACAACTGCGGAGAATTCTGTTACAACACACATTCAATCAATGTAAATGGAAATCCTACTTTCAATTGGGAAATCATGCATGATTGCGATAAAAACCCACTCTTTCCGCAAGGAGGAACATGGATATACGCCCGCGCCGGATGGTGCCCCGGTATGGAAGGAAAAACAGAAGAGTTTGAACTCACCCCTTTCATTCAAAACAATGAAGTGAGTGCAGAATATAACATTACCACAGACCCTCACGGCAACTACGTTACTGAGAGTCAAGTGGTTTATTACGGAGCAAAAAATCACGCAAATGACCCTGAAATAGAACAAGTGCTGGCTCCGAGTAATTGGGAAAATCATTCACGTTGGAATCCAATCTGTGACAATCCGAAATTCGTTCTACGGAATAAAGGTTCTCAGCCTTTGTCTGAAGTGAAAATTTCATACGGAGTTTTAGGAGGTGCAACAGAAGTATTCACTTGGACGGGTAACCTTGCATTTATGGAAAGTGAGGTGGTTGAGCTCACTTATTCTGACCCTATTTTATGGAACTCCACCTCGACCACAGGGCGATTCTTTATAGACCTCGGAGAAAGCACCGATGGTGCGGACAACAATCCATCAAATAATCACGCGGAGTCTGCTTTTACCCGTCCCCCTGTATATACCTACTTACCGAGCACAGATAACAACAAACTTATTGTCATTTTCAGAACAAACGCTTCGTATTGGGAAAGCGCTTACACCCTTTTCGATATCAACGACAATCCCGTTTTCACCAGAACATTTACTCAAGCGAACACAACACACCGCGACACGCTTGAATTGAATGCCGGATGCTACCGTTTTAAAATTACAGATACAGGAGGAGACGGACTTTCGTTCTTTGCGAATAACGACGGCAACGGGTATTGCAATCTGGACCGAGTTGCAGGAGCTTACTTCAAACAATTCGAAAATGACTTTGGAGCAGAAATAGAACAATACTTTTATTGGAATACCAACCTTGTCGGAGTTGAAGAAGAGGCTACAACCTATACTCAAATACTGCTAATGCCTAACCCTGCGAAACAACAAGTGAAATTAATTGCTAATGGATTCGACGAACGATTGACTTACACATTAAGAAATATTCAAGGACAAGTTTGCAAACAAGAACGTATCAATAGAACTGACAAAACAGGAACTATCGACATTGACTTGAATGGATTTGCAGCTGGAATTTATTTCGTGCAAGTTCAAGACTCGAACAACAACTCAACGGTGAAGCTTATCGTTGAGTAAGGAACTAAATCCTATTGCTTCTTGAAAGCAGGGCCGCATCCAACAATGTGATTGCGGCCATTGCTTCTACAATAGCCACAGCCCGCGGAAGCACGCAAGGATCATGTCTGCCTGAGGCTTCGAGTTCTACTTCCTCATTGTTCGTATTGAGTGCTATTTGCTTTTTGCCAATGGTGCTTGTTGGCTTGAACGCTACTTTACAAACGATATCTTTTCCATTCGAAATACCACCTTGCACTCCACCGTCGTGATTGGTTTGTAACGTATCGTTGTTCTCACTTCCTTTCCTTAATGTGGAAGAAAAACCATCACCAATTTCAAACGCTTTCACTGCATTTATAGAAAGCATTGCGTGTCCCAATTGCGCATGCAGCTTATCGAAAACGGGTTCTCCCCAACCGGAAGGAACACCTGTGGTGACACAAGTAATGATTCCTCCCAAACTATCTTTTTCTTCCTTCGCTTGACGAATTGCAGCTTCCATTCTTATCGCTGTTTCTTCATGCGGACAACGAATTGCTGAACTGTAAGTTCCTTCCAAATTCAATTTATCATACGTAACCGGCACCATAATTTTATGTACACTACTCACATACGCACTCACCCGAATGTTCATTCGGTTTAGCACTGACTTCGCAATTGCTCCAGCAACTACGCGACAAGCTGTTTCTCTTGCCGAGCTTCTTCCACCACCTCTATGATCACGAACCCCAAACTTCTCTTGCCAAGTAAAATCGGCATGTCCAGGACGGAATACATTCTTTAAATTATCGTAATCGGAAGAATTCTGATCTTCATTCTGGATAAGAAATCCAATTGGCGCTCCGGTTGAAATTCCATTCAACACACCTGATAAAATTTGAACTTGATCCGACTCTTTTCGCGACGTTGTTAAATCACTTTGACCAGGTTTGCGTCGATTCAACTCTATTTGAACAAAAACCTCATCGATAATAACTCCCGCAGGACATCCGTCAATTACGCCACCAATAGCTGTTCCGTGCGATTCTCCAAAAGTGGTTAGACGAAATAATGTTCCAAATGTGTTTCCTGCCATGATGCAAATTTAGTTCGCTTTTGAATCTAAACGTTTTCCATTTACGATTACTTCATCAATGTTATTCTGACCGAAGTAATAGAACAATTCAGTAAGCGAATTCAGTTGTTTCGTGATAATTAATGAAGCCTTCTTTCCAACTGCGATGCTACCTAATACATCATGAACATCCATGGCGTAAGCACCATTCAAAGTAGATGCATTAACAATTTCTCGTGGTAGCATGCGCTGCTGAATGCAGGCTAAGCTGTTTACGAAATTCATATTTCCAGAAGGAGAAGACCCTGGATTAAAATCTGTAGCCAATGCAAGAGGCAATCCGGCATCAATGATTTTCCTTGCTTGCGTGTATGGAATTCTTAAGAAAAAAGAACATGCAGGAAGAGCGACGGGCATGGTGTTTCCATGACTTAGCGCTTCCATATCGTTATCCGAAAGTTCCTCCAAGTGATCGACACTCCGCGCGTTTCTCTTCACCGCCGCTTCCACTCCGCCGATTACATTGAATTGATTCACATGAACTTTCGCGGGGATACCCAAAGCTTGTGCAGCATCAATTAGCTGATTCATTTGATCAACAGAAAAATATCCTTCTTCACAAAATGCATCCACAAAATCGGCTAATCCTTCAGCCGCAACTTTCGGAAGGACTTGCTTGATCATGAGCTGAACAAACTCTTCTTCTCGACCTTTATAATCGGCCGAAATTGCATGCAAAGCAAGAAAGGTAGCTTTGATTTCCATCGGATGTTCGGCTTTCAATCGTTTAATGACACGAAGCATTTTAAGTTCGTTCGCTTCATCTAAACCGTACCCACTTTTAATTTCAACCGCAACAGTCCCCTGTTGCAACATTCCATTCAATCGTTCAAATGCAGCGCTGTATAGTTCCTCTTCACTCATGGCCGAAAGTTTCTTCGCGCTATTCAAAATACCTCCACCTCTCTTTGCTATTTCTTCATAAGTTAAGCCGTTAAGGCGATCTTCGAATTCGTCTGCACGCGAAGCCGCAAATACCGTGTGTGTGTGACTGTCGCACCAACCGGGAAGAACATACTTTCCCGCAGCATCAATAATTGTTAAGTCGCGCCAATCCTCTATCCCGTCAAATTCATCCATTGAACCGAATGCCACAATGGTATCGTCTTCAATTGCCAACCAAGCGTTTTCAATGGAAGGAAGGACATTCATACCCTCTCCTTTCACTAATGCGACATCCTGAGAATGAGTTCCGTAGAGTGATTTTATGTTTTTTATGAATATTTTCATGTTGTACAAAGATGCATTATTCCTAAATTTGCCGTCCCGCGCCTATAGCTCAGTTGGTTAGAGCAACAGACTCATAATCTGTGGGTCCCTGGTTCGAGCCCAGGTGGGCGCACAAAGATAACCCCGCACATGCGGGGTTTTTCATTGCACTATTCAACAATTATTTTCTTCGTTGAAATAGATTTTTCACTTGAAAGCTTCAACCAATAAACACCCGATTTCAACTTTTCATTTTCATTAAAAAATCCTTGATGTAAAATCTTTTGTTTCAAAATACACTTCCCTGTCGCATCAAATACCTCTAAAGTCTTGAATTGTTCGTTCTTCCATTGAATTGAGAACGTCCCTTGATTTGGATTCGGAAAGATTTTTAAAGCCTCACCTTCAACGCTGTTTACATTTCCGCACAGCATGCATGTCGCCAAGGGATCGGCCGATACAAACAAATGAGATGTTACATAATCCGTGTAAAGCGCTTCAACACATTCAGCATTCAAAAAGTATCGAAGCCAAGCTGTCATTAGTGTTAAATATGCTTCTTGTTGGTCAGCTCTAGATAAACTTCCTCCCAGTGGTTCACCAAAATCGCACAAGGTGCCTGAGTTAATATAGCCACAGTGAGAACCTCCAGTTAAAGAGACAAATGTTTTGCAACCTCCGCTAGCGTTAAAAATAGGAAGATGGTTATCAGCAGGCGGAGTAACAGCATCTTCACTTCCCGAAAAAATTAATGAATTGCAGTTAACAGAAGCAGCCGCAGCGATAGCACTTGGATTTGTTTCCGCAGGAGCAAGACCAACAACTGCATCGATCAATGGGTCTGAAGCAGCAGCTAACCAAGCTGCACCTCCTCCCATGCTGTGTCCTATTATCGCTTCCTTCTCTTGATTCACAATATTGTACAAAATTGAAGTTGAATTTTGCGACTCTTGTTGAAGGGCATGCGTTACAAATGCCAAATCGAGACCGAACTCTTGGTGGTTCGGGGCAAAGCCTGTTTCTGTGTTGACTAATGCGACAACAAATCCGAAGGGGATCAACTGTTCCGCAATTAAATCATAGTTTGCCGCCCCAATAACAAATCCATGCCCTACCGCAATCGCGGGGTATCCAGATAAAGCTAAAAAAGCGGGGTCTAATGCAGCAATGTTGTCTCCAGCAGAAAGCGCAGGATAATATACTTCACATGGAATTGAACGGTTGTTTCGTGCAGCATCTGTAAAGGTCAAGGTAGTATGGCCAAGACCTTGTGCGAAAGAAAATGCGACAGCGAAGAAAGCAAAAACAAAAAGTAACGTTTTTCTCATTTTATTTTTTTTGAAGAGGAACTACTTGAATTCCTTCTGATGATTCTATTACAAAATAATACTGTCCAACCGGCTGAATTGTCAAATCTAAATGATAGATTGCCCATGGCTCACTGTAGTTATATTCCCACTTATAATATTTAACAGACCTGCCGCTACTGTCGTAGAGGTAGTGATAGTTATTTGTATCCGGAAAATTTCCTTCAATACGAATTTCGAATTGCCCGTCTGAAGGCTGCGGAAAAACAAGAACCGAATGTTCATTCGGTTGACTGTATATCTGATTGGAAAGATTGACGAAAGCCTTCCAAAAATCAGGAATCCCATATCCCATAGAATCATTGGGAGCTGAATATAAACTTGCACTTTGTTCAATGGCATTGAATATATCCATATTCGATGCAGTTGGAAATGCTTGCCAAAGTGTGGCTGCCATTCCTGCGAGGATTGGCGAGCTAAACGAAGTACCATTCCCTCTAGAAATAGTACTATCCATTGATGCGTATACCGTTTGTCTTCCCATGGCCACGACATTCGGTTTAACACCTTCTAATCCAGGGGGATGAAACCCCGAAAAGGAAGCATGATTCCCGTTTAAATCTACTGCGCCAATACACATGACATGTTCTGCATCTGATGGAGCTGTAATGACGTGCCACGGGTCATCTCCACTATTTCCTGCGCTGTTCACGACAAGGGTTCCTTTGAGTGCACAAATTTCAGCCGCTTGCGAAATTCGAGTTGTACTTCCGTTCATATCCGAGGTCGAATAGTTCATGTAGTCCTCATCAAATAGGGAATATCCTAAACTTGAGTTGATCACGTCAATACCAATGCTATCGGCCCACTCCGCTGCTTGAATCCATGTATCTTCCTCCAATCGAACTTCACGAAAAACATCTTCGGTTTGAAACAAATAATAATTTGCTTCAACCGCAGTGCCATATAAAGAATCTTGCATGATTCCTGCCATGTGGCTCAGCACCATTGTTCCATGAGTTGAGGCGTCGAACACCTCTGGAGAATTGTAATGAAGAAAATCATGCGTCTCAATGACACGTCCCTCTTCAAACAAATGTGACATAGCGGGAAGGACATTCGCAAAAAGAAATCCTCCATCAAATACAGCAATGTCCATTCCTTGTCCATTTAAACCCAATTGATGAAGAAGGTGTCCGTTTAACATTTCTGTTTGTCTAAAACTAGGACCGTAAAAATCATCCGAAACCAGGCCCTCTTGAGATTGTGTTCCTTTGTGAATTGAGATTTTCTCTAACGGGACACTTGGCAAAGACTTGACTTGATAAACACATGGCAGAGATTCCACTTGTTGCTTCCAAGCAGCAGCAATTGCAGTATCCACAAGTTCAACGGTAATTGAATTGAACCACTTGCTTTTCAATAATAAATTAGAATTTCCTTGTTGAAGTACTTGCTGAATGTAATTTTCATTGACAGGCAGGTCGAGCGAATCGAAACCTATTCCTGTTCGAATTCTTCTTTCCACGGCCTTTGTTGATAAATATGCTGAGGGATTCGAAAGTGAAAATTGTGAATCTGCTTTATCTCGAAACTGAACGAAATAAGTGTTGTAGGAAGACTGTGCGAAAAGTCCGTGGGCTATAAAAAATGAAACCAGAATAAAAAGCGCTTTGTAATATTTCGTCATGACCCTACTTCGTTTCTTTCAATTTTCCATTTTCATAAACCTCTGTCTTCTCTAGCTCACCTGACATCTTGAAATAGAAAACTTCACCAGATAACTGCCCGTTGACATACTTGCCTTTTTGTTTAACCTGAGTGCCTTTCAATTGTTCGCGAAACATAATTCCTTGTGCCACATCTTCAGGAGAAGCGGGAATTTGCTCGTAAGTTCCTTTATCGTAATATTCGGCAAATGCCCCTTCCTTGTTGTAGTTCTTGTAGGAATATTCGGATTGAGGAATACCCGAATCGTAATATGTTTGAAAGGTTCCGTTTGCATAATGCTTCTTTTCTATTTTATCGTTTTTGAACCATATCGTCACTTCTGGCAAACCTGTTTCAAGATAAAAATTCCAAGCGCCTTCATGCATTCCGTTAACAAATTTCC
This sequence comes from Flavobacteriales bacterium, assembly GCA_044349305.1. Taxonomy (GTDB): domain Bacteria; phylum Bacteroidota; class Bacteroidia; order Flavobacteriales_D; family Sanyastnellaceae; genus CAIZGX01. The sequence goes on along the minus strand of JBIKRF010000019.1, from coordinate 1,065 downwards.
CTTCTTCCTTTTTATTTCCGCTATCGTAATTCACGGTGATGTTTCCGTCGTATATACCTTCCTTATATCCTCCTTTTTTACTCACTTTTCCTTCAACAGTATATTCTACGAATGGTCCATTCATTTTATCTTTCAAGTAGATCATCTCATGCGAAACCTGACCGTTCGAAAAATACACTTTCGATTCACCGTTAAGTAAATTGTCTTGGTAGTTTTCAAAACGAATCAGTCTTCCATCGGCATCGAAAAACTCCCACCGCCCTTGCTTTTGACGTTCCCAAGTCTTTCCCACCTTCTTTCCTACATATCTTCCTTTGCTATTCACTGTTTTACCATCTGCGTAGTAGTTCACAACATCATTAATCGTTGTGTCTTGAATGTGATTAACGGTAGATTTCAACAAGCCCTTATCATTGTAAAACTCAAAGATCCCGGTTGGAACACCATTTTTAAATGTCCCTTTGTAATACATGACCTTTGGATTAGACTTGTAGACGCGAATCCAAACTCCCTCTCTCTTGTTACTACTATTGAAAGTATTGTAATCAACCCCGAACGTTCCGTTTGGAAAAACCGTGCCTGGTGCCTGAGCGGCTACCAAGATTAAATTGAAAGCAAACACAACCACCAATCCGACCCGCTTCAGCATATCTATCATATCCGAAAAATTAGATTTCATTCACAACGGAAAATTAGGCCAAAAGATTATATCTCCGTTTTAAATCAAAAATCATTTTCAACAGGAAATTAGATTCACTAATTTCGCAATCTAAAATTTGAACCCATGAAAGTAACCGTAGTTGGAGCTGGTAATGTTGGCGCTACATGTGCCGATGTATTAGCACACCGTGAAATTGCCAACGAAATTGTTTTGTTGGACATTAAACCAGGCTTTGCTGAAGGCAAGGCTCTTGACATTTGGCAAACTGCCCCTATTAACCTTTACGACAGCAGAACTGTTGGTAGCACCAATGATTATGCGGCTACTGCTAATTCAGATGTAGTTGTAATTACGAGTGGTCTTCCAAGAAAACCAGGCATGAGCCGCGACGACTTGATCGCTAC
>JBIKRF010000094.1:0-8902 GCA_044349305.1 Flavobacteriales bacterium | reverse complement strand
TGTATTTATTCGAATCGTACATTGAAAAATTTCCAACCGAATCAACTTTCTATATCTGCCGCGCCGCTGCCAACATTGGAAGAGCGCCTTACCTCGGTTGGGGAAATATGACACGCATGGCTTGCTTGGAAGCAATTGAAGATTGCGACAACGCAATGAGATTGGGTAGAAAAGACTTCTTGGTCTATTACACCAAAGGTGAAGCCATGCAACTTGTTAAGAAAAATGAAGACGGACTGAAAGTCGCAGACGAATGCATTCGCCTTGAACCGAAAGACCCAAGAGGATACTTGCTGAAGAGCATGTTCTACAACGACATTCGAACCGAAAGCGCCATGAAAAAAGCGGAAGAATACCGAACAGAATTTCGCAACAGACTCACCACCTTTCGTTTCGATTTTCATTATTAGAAAATTCAACGTGTATGCGTCTTGTAACGTTATCTTTGCAGCATGGATGAATCGAGACTTTCTGCCCTACGTGCCGAGCTGAACAAAATTCACAAATGGCCAAGCAAGTACATGTTTAAGTTTATTGTTCCTTCATTCGAAGAGCGCGTAACTGCAGTGAAATTAATCTTTGGTGAAAGCGCGCATTTCGAGATGAAGTGGAGTGCAAACGGAAAATACACCTCTATTACCGTTCACGCCATGATGATGAATGTTGACGAGATTTTCGAGAAGTACGAGGAAGCCTCTAAAATTGAAGGAATTATAAGTTTATAATATGAAGACATTTGAATTGTTAAGAAACGTATTGCTGGTGTCATTGCTCGCCATGCTTACGTATGTGTTGTACAAGCGCATGTTGCACGTGATGCGCAAACAGCATGTTCAGAATTTATATCCGGCTCTTCCGAATCAATTGAATTGGACTGAATCTGGACAAGGGCAAATTGCGTTGACCTTGAATATGAAAATGCATTTAGATATTCAGATTTTCAACGAAGAGAATCAATCTATTCTCACCCTTGCCAACGAAGAGTTCCCGAAAGGAGATCACATTTTCACTTTTGAAAAGAGTCAATTTTCTTCCGGAAAATACTACTACAAAATTGTTTCTCCGCACGAACAAGCTTCTCAATACTTCAGCATCTAATGTCTTTACGCATTGTCTTTCTTGGTACTCCTGAATTCGCGACAACCTCGCTGAATGCCTTGCTGCAAAGCAATCACCAAGTGGTTGGCGCAGTGACTGCTCCGGATAAACCCGCAGGGCGCGGACAGCAGTTGAATGAAAGTGATGTGAAGAAGTTCGCGGTTCAACATGAATTGAAATTGTTTCAACCTGAAAAATTGCGCGACGAGCATTTCATTCAAGAATTGAAAAACTTGAATGCCGATTTATTCGTGGTGGTGGCTTTTCGCATGTTACCCGAAGTGGTTTGGAACATGCCACGATTGGGCACTTTGAATTTGCACGGTTCCCTCCTTCCGCAATACCGCGGAGCGGCTCCCATTCAATGGGCGGTCATGAACGGAGAAACAGAAACCGGTTGCACAACCTTCCGATTGAAACACGAAATAGACACCGGAGAAGTTTTGGGTCAGCATAAAATGAGCATCGCTCCGAACGAAACATCCGGAGAATTGTACGAGCGCATGATGCACGAAGGCGCAGACTTATTGGTTCGCACTGTTGATTTACTGGAAGAAAAAAAGGTTGAACCAATTGCACAAGAAGAACTAATTACCAGTGAATTAAAGCACGCGCCTAAACTTTTGAAAGAAGACGGAAGAGTACGATTGACGGACACTCCAGCGGTGGTTCACAATCGCGTTCGCGGGGTTACTCCTTTCCCTGGCGCCTTCACAACCTTTCAAGGTAAGATCTTAAAAATTCACAAAGGCCTTCCTGAAGAAACCGAACATTCATTCGAGTTGGGTTCTTTTCATTCCGACAACAAGACTTTTTTGAAGTTGGCGGTGAATGGGGGGTATTACAATTTGATAGAGATGCAGCTTGAGGGGAAAAGACGGATAAGTGTTGAGGAGTTTTTGAGAGGGGTTACTTTACCGTAGATGCTTCGCAAGATTGCAGGCAAAGATGTTTCACAAGATTGCAAGCAAAGTTCAAATCGGGTCGAAATATCTTTCGACCGAAAAAAATCTTACAATCTGATAGCATCTTCAAACAAAGTGAACATCCCATTGTGAATATGCTTTTCATTCAGGAAGTTTCAATGAAATAAAAAATGTATTTTTGAAATCTAAATCTTAATCATATGTCAAGTCAATTACTCAAAGGCAAAAAAGGAATTATCAGTGGTGCATTGAATAACATGAGTATCGCATGGAAAGTGGCCGAGCGTGCTGCTGAAGAAGGTGCTCAGATTGTATTAACCAATGCTCCTATTGCCATGCGCATGGGTGAAATCAACGGTTTGGCTGAAAAGATTAACGCTCCAATTATTGCTGCCGATGCAACTAGCGAAGCAGATTTAGAAAACCTTTTCGATAAGTCTATGGAACACTTCGGTGGGAAAGTAGATTTCGTTTTGCACAGCATTGGCATGTCGCCGAACGTTCGTAAAGGCAGACATTACACAGATTTGAACTACGAGTGGTACAAGCAATCTTTGGACGTAAGCGCAATGTCGCTTCACAAAATGTTGGCCACTGCTTATAAGAAAGACGCCATTAGCGATTGGGGAAGTGTTGTTGCTTTAAGCTACATTGCAGCACAACGCACGTTCCCAGATTATTCAGACATGGCAGACGCGAAAGCGTTGTTGGAAAGCATTGCGCGTAGCTTCGGTTACCATTACGGTACCGCGAAGAAAGTGCGTATCAACACCATTTCTCAATCTCCTACGGTTACCACTGCTGGATCAGGCGTTAAAGGATTCGACGGCTTCATTAGTTTCGCCGAAGAAATGTCTCCGCTTGGAAATGCAGATGCGTTGGCGTGTGCAGACTATTGCATCTCGTTATTCAGCGACTTAACTCGTTACGTAACCATGCAGAACCTCTTCCACGACGGCGGCTTCTCATCAACCGGTGTTACTCCTCCGGTGATTGAGCGTTTCACCAAGTAATTTTTTTCTGAACCTTTTCCGGCTATTCGTTCCAAGCTTTTCGCTTCGCAAAAAGGCTTTACACTGCTATCCGGGGTACTGAGGAACTGCGTTGTTTGAACTTCGTTATTACTACTTCGTAATGGGAAAATCGAAGATTTTATTCCTGTTTCATAATTGGAACTGCGTTTCTTTGAGCTCGCTCTGCGAGCGGCATCCGAAATGTCCCCGGTGAAGCTGGGGGAAAATGATCCAAGTTTAATTTCGCTTCAAAAAGGAGGGCCATTCAGCGAAGATGATTAAGAACCTCATTTATAAAACCATCCATGCGGGAAAAAGCAAACCATCTTTTCCCTAAATCTTTCAGTGAGGCTCCAAGATGATACAACTCATTTTCATCAAGTATTAAGAATCTATCGTGAGCGTTTTTTAGAATTCGAATTTCAATAGGAGGATATTGCGAATTGTGCTATTCTAAATCTAACCTCAGCGTTTCACTCATTCGTTCAGTATAGATTGTGCATTTACATTTTTTATTTCTTTTCGAAAGCTGAAGAAGGGTAGTTTCATCAATGTAATTATCAATGAGAATAATAGATTTTTTAGCTTTGGAAATAAGTTCACTTGAAAAGACATACGCCTCAAATATTTGATAATTAAAAAAGATTCCAGAAGTTGATTTGTGATCGTTTTCAAGTTTCGAGAATAAGATATCAATCCTTTTAGACTCGTTTTCAACCCGATTCTCTAGTGCGTAAAACTTGTCAATCATAGCATGTTCCAAATAAGTTTTCTTTCGGAATTGAATGAATGAATTTATGATGTGAATACTCATCTGTACAGCAATCTCCGACCTTAGGATTGTTGCGATCATAGCAATTCCATAGTCTGTAAAAAGCGAAAGGAAATGCACTTGAATGCTTTAGTATACGGAACCGGTCGCAATTTGCGACCAGTTCATTTTTTTCTAAATTGTTTAATTGGAAAAGGAAATTGTCGGGAAATCTGGCAACGTTCCTTTTTACTTGCTCATTGAGCCGTTTGGTTGTGGTTCCGAAGAACTCAGCCAAATCTCTATCCAACATCACTTGCTTGCCGCGCATGGTGAAGATTCGCGATTCAATTTCCGATTTAATTATGTTTTGTTCCATACCTGCAAACCTATTTCGGTGCTTTCGAAATTGAGCTAATTTTTATATGCAGTTTATATGCTGTTTATTCGGAGGAACTACGTTGTTTGAACTGCGTTGTTAGAACTCTGTTGTTTGAACTGCGTTGTTGGAACTTTGTTGTTAGAACTCTGTTATTGGAACTTCCTTGTTCTTAATTCGTAATTCCTATTTCATAATTGGAACTACGTTGTTAAAAAGTCGAAGACCTTCGTCCATAGGACCCTCGCAACTTATGTTGCCTTCGCAAAGCCATTTGCCCTCGCGAAGCAAATTGCTTCGCAATGTGATACTTTTGCAACAGACAAAATTAAAATGCACGGAAAAGGAAAACGAATAGCAGTTATTGGCGGTGGAGCAGCAGGAATCTTCGGTGCAATACGGTTGGCTGAACTGCTGCCAGAAGCAGAGGTCATCGTATTTGAAAAAAGTAAAAACCTATTAAGCAAAGTGAAAGTGAGCGGTGGCGGTAGATGCAACGTGACACATTCCTGCTTCGAGCCGAGAGAATTGGTGAAGTTCTATCCGCGAGGAAGCAAAGAATTGCTCTCGCCTTTCTTCTCGTTTCAACCATCAAACATGATCTATTGGCTGCTTGATCGCGGAGTTGAAACACACACCGAAGAAGACGGACGTATGTTTCCTACCACCAATAAATCGCAAACCATTATCGACTGCTTCCTGAACGAAGCGGAAAAGCTCGGTGTTCAAATAAAAACTGAATACGCAGCAGACCTCTCCTTCCTTCAATCGTATGACGCTGTTTTAATGACAGCCGGTTCAAGTGAACTCGTATGGAAAGACCTCGAAGAACACGGCGTGCCGTGCGTTCCGCGTGTCCCTTCCCTATTCACCTTCCACATAAACGATAAATCACTTCACGAACTTTCAGGGATTTCTGTTCCGCAGGCACAACTGGAAATTCGCGATACGAAAATAAAAACCAACGGTCCAATGCTCATTACGCATTGGGGATTAAGCGGGCCTGCTGTATTGAAAGCCTCTGCCTTCGGTGCACTCGCTTTGGCCGAGAAGAATTACGAAGCCACCGTTCGCATCAACTGGATCAATCAAAACTTCAACGACACGCTCGACGAATTAAAAGACCTCCGCGAATCGCATCCGAAGAAAATGTGCGTTACGTTTAATCCGTATCAACTCTCTTCGAGATTGTGGAATTGGCATTTGCAACGCGCCGATCTCTTCCTCAAAGATTGGGCGAACAGCAGTAACAAGTCGCTCGAAATTTTGGCTGAATCTCTTGTTCGTTGCGACCTTCCCATGACGGGCAAGAGCACCTTCAAAGAAGAATTCGTCACCGCCGGAGGAGTAGATCTGAAACATGTGAACTTTCAAACCATGGAACACAAACTTGTTCCGAATTTGTATTTCGCCGGAGAAGTGTTGAACATTGATGCGGTTACTGGCGGATATAATTTTCAAGCAGCCTGGACCACCGCGTGGATTGCAGCGCAAGGAATTGCAGATAAATTAGCAGAATGAGTCACGAAGAATATATGCAAATAGCCCTCGACCTTTCCTTGTACGGAATGGGGTCCGTGGCTCCCAACCCCATGGTGGGATGCGTAATCGTGCACAATGACGAAATTATTTCCAAAGGATATCACACCGCTTACGGCGAACCCCACGCCGAAGTTGAAGCCATTCGTTACGTAGAAGACAAAAGCATTTTGAAGGAATGCACCCTCTACGTCACCCTCGAACCGTGCGCACATTTTGGAAAGACTCCACCGTGCGCAAACCTCATTACTGAAATGGGAATTCCGCGCGTGGTCATAGGCACACGCGATCCTTTCAGCGAAGTAAACGGAAGAGGTATTGAACACCTAAATGCCAATGGCGTTGAGGTAATCGAAGGAATTCTCGAAGACGATTGTCGATTCTTAAATCGCAGATTCTTCACCTTCCACGAAAAAAAACGTCCGTATATTATTTTGAAATGGGCACAAACCGCAGACGGATTCATGGACAAGATTCGTGAAGAAAACGAACGCGGCTCCTTCCCTATTTCTTCTTCTGAATCGAGAAAGTTGGTGCACCAGTGGCGCAGTTTAGAACACGCTATTTTAGTTGGACCAACAACAGCGCTCAACGACGATCCTGCCTTGACCGTGCGACTGGTAGAAGGCGAAAATCCGATTCGCATTGTAATCGATGAAAAAGGATGTCTTCCGGAAGAGCTGCAGTTGTTCAACAACGAAGCACGAACCATTGCCTTGGTGGGCAGCGGTGTTCAAGCCAGATACAACTGCGAAATTCTTCCACTCGAAAAATCGGGCGTGGAAGAATGGATGCGTGTTTTGCATTCTGCGAAAATTCAAAGCATCTTGGTTGAAGGCGGCGCTGGCATACTGAACGCCTTTATTGAAAGCGGAATGTGGGACGAAATGCGCGTATTCACTTCCAACAAAAACATTGAAACCGGATTGAAAGCACCCCTTCAAAAGGGTAAGCCCTATTCTGAAAAGTACATCGGAGTAGATCATTTAACTGTCACCGTAAACAAATGATCTACCTCATTTTTAGCGTCATCACGAACGCCGCAATCTATTGGCTCTTCAAATACTTCGAACAAATTGAAGCGAAGATTTTCGAGACCATTGTCTTCAACTACATCGTTGCGTTTACTTGCGGAATTTTCTTCGTCCCGAATGTTCATGAGGCTGCGCAGAGCGCCTTGCAATTTCCGATTTGGAGCGTAGCCGGTTTAATCATGGGTTCCCTCTTCATTTCCGTTTTTTACTTCATGGCCATAACAGCCAAGAAGTCTGGAATAGCCATGGCCACGCTCAGTTCGAAGATGTCGTTGGTGCTAGCCGTAATTGTTCTAGCCTTTTTAGGGAAAGGAGAAATTACGCTGTTGAAAGCCATAGCGCTTCTGATTGCCATGTTCGGATTGTACCTCTTCAGCGTAGACCGAAAAAGCAAGTTGAGTAAAGACATGCTCTTGTATCCGGTTGTACTTATGCTTGGAAGCACGAGCATTGATTTCAGCATTGCGTATTTTCAAGGCTTCACCAAGAATCAGAATGAGCTTTCGTTGTTCACCTGCATGCCATTCATGGGTGCGGGAATTATTGGAATAAGCATCCTGATTTACAAACTCGTTTTTCGAAAGGAAAAGTTCCCTTTGAAAGAATTGGGAACTGGAACATTACTCGGATTGGTGAACTACGGCTCGATCTTTTTTCTTGTTGAATTGTACCACAGCGGTTGGATGCCCGAGAGCACAATATTGCCGATCAATAATCTGTTAGTCTTGGTAATTGGATCGATTGGCGCGGTTTTTATTTTCAAAGAGAAACTCAACCGAAGAAAGATTCAAGGTTTGGTTATTTGTATACTCGCATTAATCTTGTTGTTATGAAATTAAAATTTGTTAAAACACTTTCACTTCTTTTTGTGTTAGTTGGAAGTGGACAGTTCTCGAACCTTTATGCACAGGCTTTCACAGCGGCTCAGTTAGATTCCGCAAACACTGCAAAGTCTGTTACACAACTTTCAACCGAAGAAAAGAATGTCATTAAGCTCATCAACTTAGCGCGCATGTATCCGAAACAATTCGCGAAGAATTATGTCGCCAAATACGATGAGAAGAAAACCGGCTATGACTACGGACCTGACTATGCGAAAGACAAAGCGTCTTTAATTACAACGTTAAACGCTTTGCAACCTTTGCAACCATTGTACTTCGATCAAGAAATGTTTGAATTAGCCAAATGTTGGTGCGTTGAATCGGGTAAATCGGGTGCGATTGGACATACACGTAAAACATGTAAATCGGGATACAACGGCGAATGTTGCAGCTACGGATTCAGCGGAGCGTTGGACATTGTTATGCAATTAATGATCGATAACAATGTTCCTGGTTACGGTCATCGCAAAATTATTCTCACCACGTATTACACAAAAATTGGAATCAAGAACGGATCACATAAAACCTATTCGTTTTGTTCGGTCATCGATTTTAAGCTATAAAAAAAGGCCGCGAGAGCGGCCTTTTCGTTGTCTTATCAAAAAATTACTTCGACATCTTCTCTGCTAATTTCAAAGCTTCATAAAGGTTTACAACCTTTCCTGACTTCGAAAGCTTTCCGAATTTAATCTTCTTCTCTTCGTCACCTGGCATTACAACCTTGTGCTTCTTGTAAGAAATACCAGACTTGATAATGATCTCGCGCACTTGCTTTCCACTTAGATTCGGGTAGTAAGAGAGAATCGATGCGGCAACACCAGCAGTAACTGGAGAAGCCATACTTGTTCCACTCAATGGTCCGAATCCGTTATCTAAAACAGTCGCATAAATGTCAACTCCAGGAGCATAAATATCGACAGTCTTGTCTCCGTAATTAGAGAAGTCTGCTGACAGATGGTCCAATGAATTGTCGCTCGCTCCAATTTCCAACCAAGTAGAACAAGTCTTTCCATTTGAATAACGTGGTGTTGGGAAATTGTCTTTCACATCAACATCTTTCGCATCGTTACCAGCAGCGTGAACCAACAAAACGCCTTTCGACTCAGCATACATAACCGCCTCGTCTACTACATCTTTATATGGAGAGTGAGATTTCCCGAAGCTCATGTTGATCACACGAGCTCCATTGTCTGCTGCATAGCGAATGGCATTTGCAACGTCTTTGTCGCGCTCGTCTCCGTCTGGCACACAACGAATGATCATCAATTGAGCAGTCTTGCA
>JBIKRF010000018.1:0-32413 GCA_044349305.1 Flavobacteriales bacterium | reverse complement strand
ACATGAATGACTTAGCCGATTGCGATTGGGTTATAGAAGCTATTGTGGAAGATCTCGCAGTGAAGAAAGCTGTATTTGCTGAACTCGATGCGTTGTTACCAAAGACCAGTATTCTAGCAACCAATACTTCCAGTCTCTCCGTAACGGCTATTGCTTCGGCATGCAAGCACCCGGAACGCGTTTGGGGAATTCACTTCTTCAACCCAGCGTTTCTAATGCCTTTGGTTGAAATTATTCCTGCCCTTCAAACCGATAAAAGCAGATTAGAAGAAATTCAATTTAAAATAAGTCATTGGGGTAAGACGCCCGTTGTAACGAAAGACTTACCTGGATTCATTGTTAACCGATTGGCTCGTCCTTTCTATTCGGAAGCACTTCGCATTTACGATGAAGGAATGGCGACATATTCTGAAATTGACGAGGCCATGAAAGCACTCGGATTCAAGATGGGACCTTTCGAGTTGATGGACCTGATTGGGAACGACGTAAACTATGCCGTGACAGAAAGTGTCTTTGCCGCAAATTATTTCAATCCGAGATATACCCCTAGCACCACCCAGAAGCGTCATGTGGAAGCCGGTTGGTTCGGAAGAAAAAGCAAAAGAGGTTTCTATTCTTATGAAGAAGGAGCAACGAACGCTTCCATATCGCTAGACATTTTAAGTCAAGATGAAATAGGCAAACGCATCTTAAGCATGCTTATCAATGAGGCTTATGAAGCCCTTAGAACAGGGCTCGCTAGTGCTGAAGATTTGGATTTAGCTATGACTAAAGGGGTGAATTACCCAAAAGGGCTCATTGCTTGGGGAACGGAGTTGGGGTTAGATCAAGTGGCTTGGGAAATGAAAAAATTGGCAAGTAGGTATGGTGAAGACCGCTATAGACTCTCTCCGGCTCTGAATGATTCGTTGTAAAAAAAGGCAAGAATATTTTGATATGTGAGTATTTTTTTTATTTTTGGTACACTTAACCAAATTGAACGAAAACTTTAACAGCTATGGCAGAAGGAAGTAACTACCGTGACGATGTATTTTCTAGAGAGGTACGCGCGGGAAAACGCAAGTATTTCTTCGATGTGAAAACGACGAGAGGCAATGATTTATTCATGACCATTACCGAGAGCAAACGCTCGGGATTTTCTGACAGCGGTCAAGCCAGCTACGAAAAGCACAAAATTTTCCTTTACAAAGAAGACTTCGATAAATTCATTGAAGGGTTGGAAGACACCATTAATCATATTCGTCAACTGCAAGACACGGGAGACTTCCGTTCTTCTGAATTTGAAACATCAGAAAACGAAAACTCAGAAGCAAGTCGTGAGCAAATTGCGCCAGCTGCCGAATCAAGTTCAGAGGAGCCCACATCCTCTTCTTCAAGCGACATTTCTTTCGACGACTTATAACTGAATTTCAATATTTGGAAAAGACAGCCTCGGCTGTCTTTTTTGTTTTCCATGAAATGAATTGTTGCTGTACCTTCACGCTCGCAAAAAATATCACTTCGATATACCGCTTATGTCTAAAAAAAATCCGGGAACACTATACCTCTTCCCCACACCTATTGGAGATCTTCATCAGATGGAACACGTTCCATTCAATAATGAATTATTGTTGGAATTGGATATCTTCTTTGTGGAAGAATTAAAAACAGCTCGACGCTATTTAAGAAAAAATGGTTATACCAAAGATTTCGAAGAGATTACTTTAAACGTTATAAACGAGCACAGTAAGGAACTTGGTTACGACGATTGGTTAAAGCCAATTCTGGAAGGAAAAGACGGCGGACTTATGAGTGAAGCGGGTATGCCATGCATTGCAGATCCCGGAGCAGTGATTGTCGCAGAGGCACATCGCATGGGCATTCCAGTGGTGCCTTTAACGGGACCTTCATCGATTATGCTCACCTTAGCGGCTTCTGGTTTAAACGGGCAGTCTTTTACTTTTCACGGATATCTTCCGCGTGAACGTGGTGAGCGTATGAAGAAAATTAAGATGTTGGAAAGACAGTCTTCTGAGTTCAAGGTGACGCAATTGTTTATGGATGCGCCCTACCGCAGCCATCATGTGTATGACGATTTGCGCGAACACCTTCAACCCACTACGCTTCTTTGTATCGGATGTGATGTGCACAGTCAGAATGGCTATGTGATTACCAAAACCATTGCGCAATGGCGCGACATGAATTGGGACTTCAATAAACGAAATGTCATTTTTGCTATTGGAATTGAAAAGAAATGAAACGAGTTCTCTGCGTTTGTCTGGGTAATATTTGTCGCTCTCCCTTGGCCGAAGGAATTTTAAAGGCAAAGGCGCAAGAGCTTCAAGTTTCTGTTGGCATTGCCAGCGCAGGAACAGCAGGATATCACATAGGTAGTCGAGCAGACAAGCGTTCTGAGAAAGTTGGAAAACGATATAGCGTTGACATTTCCAACCATAAGGCTCAGAAATTTCAGACCGATCATTTCGATGAATTCGATATCATTTTGGTCATGGATCAAATGAACTACAGCGATGTTTCCTCTTTGGCTCGAAACTCAGAGGATCTTAAGAAAATAAAATTATACCTCATTGAAGAGGATGTGGAAGATCCGTATTACGGTGAGGATGACGGATTCGAAAAGATGTATCACATCTTAGAATCGAAAGCCGAACATTGGATTAGAACAGCACTTCAATAACTATCTTTGCATTATGATTAACAAAAAAGCGAAAAACATTCGAATTATCGAAGTTCCGAGTGAAGTTGGAGCAGGAACACGCGGATCTAGTCTTGGAGTAGATGCTTTAAAAATTGCAGCACTCGACTTTCGTTCAGGCTTTTTCAAGAAATACAGAAGTATTGTCATTCCAAATGACAATGCCGCTTTGCATAACAACCCGGGAAGTCGCTACGCGAAACACGTTCGCAGCGTTTTGAAAATGTACGAGCGCATTGGTGCTGCTGTGCGCGACACCATTCGTGATAACAGATTCCCTCTTCTTCTGAGCGGAGACCACAGCAACGCTGGAGGAACTCTTGCAGGTATTCGCATGGCCTATCCTGAATCTCGCGTGGGTGTTATCTGGATAGATGCACATGCCGATTTACACAGTCCTTATACCAGCCCAAGCGGAAACCTTCACGGTATGCCCTTGGCTACGGCTCTGAACGAAGACAACATTGAAGAAAAAGTGAACGACCTCGACTACGAGACCATTGACTTGTGGGAAATGTTGAAGAATGTCGGCGATATATGTCCGAAGATTGAATACCGCGACCTTGTCTACATCACCCTTCGCGACTTTGAAGAACAAGAGGCAGCGTTAATCAAGCAGAACAAAGTGAAAGTGGTTTCGACCAACGAGCTTCGTAAAACAGGTATCACCAAATTGAGCCGCGAGATACTTCGTTACTTAAGCGCTTGCGACAAGATCTACATCAGTTTCGACGTAGACTCTATGGACCCTATGGTTTCAAGAGGTACAGGAACTCCGGTGAAAGGCGGAATCAACGAGCGTGAAGCGGCTGACTTAATCTTAGAGTTACTTCAAAACGAGCGCATCTGCTGTTTAGAATTCACTGAAATTAATCCAACCCTAGACAGTGAAAACGTCATGGCGGAGACTGTTTTCGAGATTCTTCAAAAAGTCGCGCGTCAGTTGGAAATGATTCAATAAATCATCGATTGAAATTCGAAAGTTTCACCTATGCTTTCGTAACTTCGCAGCCTTAAAACTGCAACATGAAAATTTTAGTCTGCGTGAGTAAGGCTCCCGACACTACGTCGAAGATTGCCTTCACCAACAACAACACTTCGTTCGATGAAGCTGGAGTAAACTTCATTGTTAATCCGTATGATGAATGGTACGCACTTGTTCGTGCGTTGGAATTGAAAGAAGCACAAGGCGGAAACGTTACTGTATTGAGCGTTGGCGGTGCAGATTACGAACAAATTATTCGCAAGGCTTTGGCAATTGGTGCTGACGATGCCGTTCGCATTGACGCTCCAGAGTCTGACGCATTGAGTGTTTCTACGCACATTGCGAACTACGCGAAAGACAAAGGATTCGATTTAATTTTATGTGGAAAGGAAACCATCAACTACAACGGTTCTGTTGTACCAGGAATGGTTGCTGAACTTTTAGATATGCCTTTAGTTGCGCTTGCTGCTAAACTTGACGTTGCCAATGGCGTTGCTACTTGCGAGCGTGAAGTTACCGGCGGAATGGAAGTGTTGGAAGTTAACCTTCCAGCCGTAATCAGCGCTGCAAAAGGAATGGCTGAGCAACGCATTCCAAACATGCGTGGAATTATGGCCGCGCGTACCAAAGCTTTGGAAGTAGTAGCTTTTGAAAACGGTGCTTCGAGCACTTCAGTAAACAATTACGAAATGCCTCCTGCAAAGAGCGCATGCAAATTCGTAGATCCAGCGAACGCTGCAGAATTAATCACATTGTTACACCAAGAGGCGAAAGTCATTTAATACCGTATTGAACATGAAAACTATTGTATTCGCAGAACACCACAACGGTAAATTCACGAAATCTTCTTTAGAAGCGGTTTCTTATGCTTCGGCATGGTCGGCTAGCGCAGGTGGAACTTGTATTGCCGTTACGTACGGAACTATTGACGCTTCAGTTTTAGGTACCGCTGGTGCTTCTGAAGTTTGGAAAATGGATGCATTGAATGCAGCCGACGGAGATCAAGTAACCAAATTAATGTTGGCTGCTCAGAAAGAGTCCGGCGCAAACGCTATTGTATTGTCTCACGATTTAGTTGGAAAATCAGTTGCCCCTCGCCTATCTGTTCGCTTGAACGCTGGATTGGTTTCAGGTGCTACAGCTATTCCAGCTGGAAATACAGTGAAGAAAAATGTATTCTCAGGAAAAGCCATTGCACATGTAACCGTGAACTCTGAATTGAGCATCGTTACTGTCCTTCCAAATTCATACGGAGTAAATACCTCTGGAACAGCTTGTGCTGTAAATGCATTCAACGCTGAAGTTGGAACAGCACGTGTTCGTGTAAAAGAGGTTCGAATTGAAGAAAGTGAGTCTATTCCATTACCAGAAGCAGACAAAGTTGTTTCAGCAGGAAGAGGAATGAAAGGCCCCGAGAACTGGGGTATGATTGAAGAATTAGCGAAGGAATTGAATGCTGCTACAGCATGTTCACGTCCAGTTTCGGACATCGGATGGCGCCCTCACCACGAGCACGTGGGACAAACAGGAATTGCAATTCGTCCGAACTTATACATTGCAGTTGGAATCAGCGGAGCTATTCAACACTTGGCTGGAGTAAACGGATCAAAGGTGATTGTTGTAATCAACAAAGACCCTGAAGCTCCGTTCTTCAAAGCAGCTGATTACGGAATTGTTGGCGATGCGTTTGAAGTGGTTCCTCAATTAATAGCAGCGGCAAAAGCCTTCAACGCTACGAAATAATGGCCGAAAAAATTCAGCTAGACCTTGTAGATATTACCCCGAGCAGTAGCTCGAATGGGGCGTATGTCATGGCTCTTACCGAAATAGCGGGTGCTCGTAGTTTGGCCATTGTTATTGGTCCGGCAGAAGCACATAGCATTGTTATCGTGATGGAAAAAATGCCTATCACACGTCCGCTCACACACGACCTTTTTGTTTCCCTTGCGGAAAATTTTGATATTCATGTGGAAGAAGTTTTCATCTATCAAATGATTGATGGCATTTTTTACGCGCGTATCATTGTTCGAGGAAATGGAAAGACCGTTGAAGTGGATTCACGGACCAGCGATGCAGTGGCTATAGCTATCCGCTTTGGCGCGCCAATCTTCTGTGCGAAGGAAGTGATGGATGAAGTTGGAAGAGACATGCGTGCGTTGACGGAAGGTGACGAGATGGATTTCGATTTGGATATTACAGAAGAAGATTTGGAAGAAGAATTATCTCCGGAAGAAATCTTGAAGAAATTAGACGAGGCCTTATTGAATGAAGATTACGAGCTGGCTTCGAAGCTTCGCGACGAGTTGGAAAAACGAAATAAAAAATAGAACTCCAATCCATAGGATTTGAGTGATACCAAAACAATAAAGACTATGGTTGGAATTATAATGGGAAGCAAGAGCGACTTGCGAATTATGCAAGAAGCCGCAGACGTCCTTTCGTTGTTGAACGTCCCTTTTGAAATCAGTGTTGTAAGCGCGCATCGCACACCGGACCGTATGTTCGAGTATGCTAAGGGCGCCGCCAGCAGAGGTGTTCAGGTAATTATAGCCGGAGCCGGTGGGGCGGCGCATCTACCAGGAATGACAGCGTCTTTGACTCCCCTTCCTGTTATTGGTGTTCCAATTAAATCTTCGAATAGTATCGACGGATGGGACAGCGTTCTCAGCATTCTTCAAATGCCAGCCGGGGTTCCTGTTGCAACCGTTGCTCTAGATGGTGCGCGTAATGCTGGAATCCTAGCCGCGCAAATCGTTGCCGTTTCCGACGCGCAATTGATGCAACGCATCGCTCAATTCAAAGATGAGTTGAAGAAAAAAGTAATGGACTCGGTTTCCGAAGTGGAAGCCCTTTCAAAAAAATAATATGGCTACTTTTATTCCTGGTGAAATTCCCGTTGGGAAATTACACCAATTGCTTTTAGGCAGTGTTGCTCCAAGACCCATCGCATGGGTAAGCACCATAGACGAAAACGGAACTCCAAATCTTTCTCCGTTCAGTTTTTTCAACGTCTTTTCTGCCAATCCGCCTATTGCTATTTTCTCTCCTGCGCGCAGAGGTCGCGACAACACGACCAAGCACACGTATGAGAATGTGAAGCGCGTTCCTGAATGTGTTATCAATATTGTGAATTACAGCTTAGTTCAACAATGCTCCTTGAGTAGTGTTGAATATCCAGCTGGTATAAATGAATTCATAAAATCTGGGGTAACTGAATTGGCTTCAGAAGCCATTCGCGTTCCGCGCGTTGCTGAATCGCCCATTCAATTAGAATGTAAGGTGAAGGAAGTTATTGAACTCGGAACCGAAGGTGGCGCCGGTAATTTGGTGGTTTGCGAAATTGTTCGGGTGCACATCAACGATTCCATTCTAGATGAAAATGGAAGAATAGATATGATCAAGGCTGATCTGGTTGCGCGAGCTGGAGGAGATTACTACGTAAGGGCCATTGACGGATTATTTGAAGTTCCGAAACCCAATGAAAAAATTGGAATTGGAATCGATGCATTGCCTGAAGACATTCGTCATTCGAATATCTTAACTGGCAATGATTTAGGCATGTTAGGCAATTTGCAAGCCCTTCCTAACGAAACAGATGTCAACGAATATAAATTATTAGAACTTTCTGACTTATTTTTAGAGCATGAAGGAAAAGCAGAAGCGTTGGAACAAGCGCTTCATGCTCGTGCAGCTGAATTATTAAAAAATAAAAACGTTATAGAGGCGGCATGTACGCTTCTTGCATTCAACAACTAAACTCTTTCCGCATGATCAAGCAACGTCTGACAGTCCTTAGCTTTTTGCAATTCTTTGTTTGGGGTGCTTGGTTAACAACCATAGGTACCTACTGCATTGACGGCAAGCACTGGAACTTCGGGCAATTTGGGGCTATTTTCTCTACCCTCGCTTTATCCTCTATACTAATGCCTTCTCTCATTGGTATTATTGCTGACAAGTGGATGCGTGCAGAAAGATTGTACGGAATATTACACATTCTTTATGGAATGTTTTTGTTGCTAGTTACTCAATTAGGTTGGCTGCAACAACAATTCCCATCATTAGCCGGCATGGCGGAATACGACTTATTGTATTGGGTAATTTTCGCCGCAATGATTTGCTACATGCCTACCATTTCACTTTCCAACTCTGTGTCGTTTCGCGTTTTAAAAATGTTCAATTTAGATGTGGTGAAAGACTTCCCTCCTATTCGTGTTTGGGGAACTATTGGATTCATAATTGCCATGTGGACAACCAATTTAACTGGAAGTAAAGACAACTCTATGCAATTCGTTATTGGCGGTGCAATGGCAATCTTTTTAGGCTTCTACGCTTTCACGCTTCCAGCTTGTCCGCCTGAAGAAAAAACAGACGAGAAGAAGACCTTCATACAGATGCTTGGACTCGATGCTTTTAAATTATTTGGAAATTATCAAATGGCCTTGTTCTTTGTATTCTCCATGCTTTTAGGGGCCGCGCTTCAGCTTTCAAATATGTATGGAGATGCTTATTTAAGCAGCTTTGCGAAAGGTTCAATAGTAGAAAAATATTCAACAATCATCTATTCTATTTCTCAAGTTTCTGAGACCATTTTCATTCTTACGATTCCGTTTTTCTTGAAGCGATTTGGAATGAAGCAAGTAATGCTCTTTTCTTTACTCGCTTGGATTTTGCGTTATGGCTTCTTCGCCTTGGGCATGGCTCCAATGGGAAGCACCTTCATTGTTTTGAGTTGCATTGTATATGGAATGGCATTCGACTTTTTCCTTATCTCTGGTTCCATGTATATTGAAACCACCACAGACACGCGCATGCGATCGAGTGCTCAAGGTTTATTTATTATGATGACCAACGGATTTGGTGCATATTTCGGAACTATTGCCAGTAGTTGGGTCATTGACCAATATTACACCATGCCTGATAAAACAACGAATTGGCCGGGAGCGTGGTCATTCTTTGCTGCATATTCTTTGGTTGTTGCTGTTCTTTTCTTTGTTCTCTTCCGCGAGAAAAAGACTGATGCGCAAAGCGCGAATGCCTAGTGACTTAAATTAATCTTACGAAGTATCGTCGAAGACATTCGTTGGTGAAACCAACATTCGACTGAAAGTCATTCGTGCTTCGCACATGAGCCTTCGGCGAATTGTTCATAACAATTGCTTTCGAATCCTAACAAGACTTCCGATATTCGTAGCTCCTAAACAATTGTATTATGTCATTAGAATTAACCGGAACTTTAGTTAAGTTCTACGAAACAAAAACATTCCCAAGCGGATTCAGTATTCAAGAATTTGTGGTGCGCACAGACGAGCGCTACCCGCAAGAAATTTTGATTCAAGCAGCGAAAGAAAAGATCGACTCTTTGAAAAATTTCAAAGAGAACGACGTTGTGAAAGTAAAATTCAATCTTCGTGGAAGAGAATACAACGGAAGACACTTCGTTTCTTTAGATATGTGGGCTATGGATGTAGCTTCAGCTGGAAACACTTCAGCGAGCAATCCTTCAACCATGGGCGGTTCATCT
Source organism: Flavobacteriales bacterium (assembly GCA_044349305.1). Taxonomy (GTDB): domain Bacteria; phylum Bacteroidota; class Bacteroidia; order Flavobacteriales_D; family Sanyastnellaceae; genus CAIZGX01. The sequence continues at coordinate 23,212 of JBIKRF010000018.1, read as the reverse complement.
GCTGCTCCTGTTTCTGCTCCTGTAATGAACGACAATCCTTCGGACAACAACGCTGATGGCGACGATTTGCCATTCTAATTAAAAAATGCCGGCCAATAAATACGCACTTCTTCGCTACCGAATCATTGATCGTTGTTTAACGAACAAAGGGAAGCCCTTCCCCAGTAGAGAAGATTTGCGTGAGGCCTGTGCAGATGCATTATACGGCTCAGGCGCCGATCAAATTTCATTGAGCACCATAGACAAAGACATATGGGCCATGAAAAACGAAAGTGAGTTGGGCTATTACGCCCCTATCGAATACCACAGAACTCACAAGGGGTATCATTACACCGAAGACGATTATTCCATCAATGAATTAAACTTGGTCGATGAGGACGTGGAAGCCATTCGCTTCGCTGCGGCTATCTTGAATCAATTTAGACATGTGCCTCTTCTTTCTCAATATGAAAGCGCCGTTGACAAGATTATTCAGCGCGTTAATTTGAACTCATCTATTGAAGAAGAAAAACACAAAGCGTTAATTCAATTTGAAACAAGTACAGTTAGTCAAGGAAACGAATTCCTCGGTCCATTGCTCGAGGCAGCGAAATCGAAGATTGCTTGCACCTTGTTTTATCAGAGCTTCAAAGAGAATGAAGTGAAGCAGTATTCTATTCATCCGTTGTTGTTGAAGGAATATTTAAACCGTTGGTACCTCGTAGCGTTCGTTCCTGAGCGCGATAAAATTCTAACGTTCGGATTGGAGCGAATGATCTCGATTGAAACGAGTAAAACGAAGTTTGCTGTTCCAAAAGGTTTTTCTCCAGAAACGTTTTTTCAATACAGTATGGGAATCTCTGAAAGCACCGGCAAACCAGAGAAGATAGAACTTCGATTTTCTGCTGTAGCAGCCAAGTTGGTAGATACCCAACCCCTTCATTCTTCCCAAAAGAAATTAAAAGAATCGAAAGAAGGAACTGTTTTTCAATTTGAATTGCATCCGTGTCAAGAACTTTACAATTTCATTCTAAGTTACGGTAACGAAGTTGAAGTGCTGAAACCTTCTTCCCTTCGAAAAGAAATTTTAAGTCGCCTCGATCTCGCGATGAAAAATTACAAATAAATTTCACCTCGTAAATCCATTACAATGTGAAGGTTGTGCTTTGAAGAAAATTCAAAGACATGCAAAACCTAACACAAATTCAAGACGTTAAAATGTACATCGAATCCTTTCTTCAACCACAAGGATTGAACACTTACGCTTGGGAGAACACCAAGCAAACAGCGATGGAAGTATGGGAATGTCATTTAAAGAACAGACCCGTTCGTAGAAATTTAAACTTCTTATGCAAAGAATTCTACCAAATGATTCGCAAACCCAATGGCGAATACATTGTGCCGCGCAGTTCTTTTCGAACCATGTAATCTGCATTTAACGCGTTGCTCTTATCTTCGCGAAGTGAAAGCCGTATACATCCTATTCAAAAAAGAGTTTCAACTTGACATGCGTAAAAAGCAATTGCTTTTTGGCATCCTACTGTTCGTGCTTTCAACCGTTTTCACTTGTTACCTTTCGCTTGAAAAAATTGAGGACTCGAAAGTCCTTGCGGCGTTATTCTGGATTGTTGGACTATTCGCAGCTTTCAACGCCATGCAAAAGTCATTTCAACAAGAACAAAGTGGAACAGATAAGTTGCTCTACACTTTAGCGTCACCACGACAAGTCTGGATAGCCAAAGCGACATACTACTCGCTTCTCATCTTAGTTTTAAACCTTCTTTCAATTCTACTCTTCTCCCTTTTCTTCGGTGCCAGCATCTGGTCTCGAACTTCAATGGACTTGCTACTTCTGTCCGTTTTCTTAGGAAGCATTGGATTGGGAACAGCGCTTACCTTCCTGTCTGCCCTATCCTTCAAAGCCAATGGCTCTGCCTCGCTTACTGTTGTGCTTGGATTTCCCGTATTGATGCCCTTTCTGTTCTCATTGACATCTGTGACTTTGAATATTCTCGACGGCGCTACTTGGCAAGTGGCTTCCTTCGGAATAATGCTTTTAGCAGGGTTGTTTCTTACCACCACAATCATGTCACTATTCTTGGTTCCATTCTTTTGGAAGTCTTGATAATTCGCACCTTTTTTTTCATCTGTTTCCAAGGTTTCGTGCGTAATTTCGCCCGTGAACAATTCCATTCTTGAATGAAGCATTGGTATAAAATTTTAGGCAGTCTTTTTCTGTTGTACGCATGTACCTTCTCGTTGTACCATTCCCTTGACCCAGCTTTGGTTGTTGCCGACACAACCCAGCTTCGAGCAGGATACAATCGAATTGAACTTGCCGGACACTACACACACTTTCAAGACGCACAAACAATTGCTGGAATTCGCATCGGAGAATATTTTTTTCCAGGAGATATTCAGCCCATTGACAATGGGAGAATCGCCATTACGATTGACCTTCCTGACACGCTTCCCTCTAACGCTATACTTTTCAAAGCATACAATAGCACCGATGGAGAGCTTATTTTAAATCAGGCGTGCTCGCTCGGAAACATCGTTCTAGATACCGCTGCAACCAATTCATCTTGGGTGAAGAATGTTAAGCAAGAAAAATACGCGGGATTCGGTTTTCCGAATCTTCCTGTGTTGAATGAAACCATTCGCAACCTCATGTGGCACGTGCCCATGTGGTTCACAATGTTCTTCATCATGATTCTCTCTTTCGCGAACAGCTTGCGCTTATTGAACTTGAAAGAATCTCCAAACCGATTGGAGAAAATGTTGAAATTCGATATGCGTTCGACTTTGTTGAATGAAGTCGGAATTCTATTCTGCGTACTCGGATTATTAACCGGTTCGCTTTGGGCGCGATACACTTGGGGAGATTGGTGGACGAAAGATCCTCAACTGAATGGAGCTTTAGTTGTGTTCTTAGTTTACGCAGGATATTTTATTCTGCGCGCTTCCATTGACGATGAAGACAAGCGCGCTAGAATTTCTGCCGTCTTCAACATCTTCGCCTTTGTGCTAATGTTCATTCTACTTATGATCATGCCTCGCTTTGCAGCAGGCCTACATCCTGGAAAAAGTGGTAACCCTGCATTCTCACAATACGATCTCGACAGTACGCTAAGAACCGTGTTCTATCCGGCTGTTTTCGGTTGGATTTGCTTAGGCTATTGGTTATACAGTGTTCGAATCCGTGCGAAACGAATTAAAGAAGAACTAAAAATTACAGAAGATTAATATGGACTATTTTCAACATTTCGGAAAGATGCCTGTTGTGATTGGTGTTGTTACATTAATCCTTGCGGGAATTATTGTCTACTTAGCTCGACTAGATATTAAAGTATCTCGACTTGAGAAGAAAATGAAAGAACAAAATCAAAAATAGATGAGCAAACTTCAGATTGTTTTATTGATTTTAGTAGCGGTGGTATTCGGAATTATCATAGCCACTTACGCACAAAGTACGAACTCTGCAACCTTTGGAGAGGCTGCTGAGCATGTGGGAGAGAAATATAAAATTGTCGGAACATTGGATAAAAATGTTGCGATTCAAAACGATCCAATGGTCGACGCCAACCTTACCATTTTTAATGTTATTGATGCAAATGGAAAATCACAAACGGTTTATCTGCATCAAGATTCCGGCAGACCTTTGGGATTAGAAAGATCTGAAAACGTTACTTTGGAAGGAAAAATGTCTGCCGATGGAATTTTCCACAGCGATCACCTTCAAATGAAATGTCCAAGTAAATACAACGAAGAGAAGCACGAAATGTAATTGGTGAATGAAGAATATTGAATACCTGAACGAACATCTATTGCCCGGTCAAATCGGGCATTTTGCTGTAATCTTAGCATTTGTTGCTGCTGCCTTTTCAGCATTGACTTATTTCCTCTCTGTTCGAAAGAACGAAGATCCTGAATGGAAGAAATTCGGACGAATTGGTTTCTTCATCCACTCGGCAGCAGTAATGACCGTTGTGTCAACGCTATTCTATATTCTCTTCAGTCATTATTTCGAATACAAATACGCATTCGATCACCTGAACACAGAAATGCCTATGAAGTACATCTTCTCATGCATGTGGGAAGGTCAAGAGGGTAGCTTTCTACTTTGGATATTTTGGCAAATGGTATTGGGACTTATCGTTCTGTTCACCTCGAAGAAATGGGAATCCAGCGTTATGGCCATCATTGCGCTCGTTCAAGTATTCCTCGCTTCCATGTTGCTAGGTGTTTATTTCGGCGACTTCCAATTTGGTTCCTCTCCGTTCGGATTGTTGCGCGAAGCAACGGTTAACATTGGACTTCCTTGGACACAAAAAGCAGATTACTTAAGCCTACCCTTGTTTCAAAATGGGAAAGGATTAAATCCATTGCTTCAAAATTATTGGATGACTATTCATCCGCCTACCCTGTTCTTAGGCTTCGCTTCTACTCTCATTCCATTTGCTTATGCGCTTGCTGGATTGTGGAAAGGTGAGCGTTCTTCATGGATGAAACCGGCTGTGCCTTGGGCGTTTTTCGGTGTCATGATTTTGGGAACTGGAATTCTGATGGGAGGTGCTTGGGCTTATGAAGCTTTGGGCTTTGGCGGATTCTGGGCTTGGGACCCGGTAGAAAACGCATCGCTTGTTCCATGGTTAACGTTGGTTGCAGCAGCTCACTTGTTAGTGATCAACACTCGCAGAGAAACCTCTCTATTCAGCACATTAATTTTAACTTTAAGCAGCTTTGTTCTCGTTGTCTATTCTACCTTCTTAACACGAAGCGGAGTTCTAGGAGATAGCAGTGTTCACAGTTTCGTAGACAGCGGTATTCTTGCGCAGCTCTTAGTGTACTTACTCGTATTCGTTGGACTTTCAACTTATATGATTGAAAACACAAAGGTTTGGAAAAACATTTATGCTGCAGTAAGTGGAATTCTTTTGCTTATCGCCATTGGGCATTTAGCTACAGGAACTTTCCCAGAGCCTGCTGAAGGCGAAAAAGTTCTTCCTGGTGAAGGCACATGGATTCCCGCTTTAACATTAATGTTCATTGTACTTTCTGCGATATACCTTTTGGTCGCCTATAACAAAAAGTACAAAACTAAAAAAGAAGACGAAGAGGAATTGTGGAGTCGCGAATTCTGGATGTTCTTAGGCACATTGGTGCTTTCGCTTTCTGCTATTCACATCACCTTCGTGACTTCCATTAACGTTTGGAATATTTTCCTTGTCCCTATGGAAGGTATGTTCAACTGGATGCACACGACATTCAATTGGGAATTCGCGAAATCATTGGCCGAGCATAACTTCTCTGCAGCATCTGGTGACGATCGTTTCACGCAATTTCATCAAGTTCAAATTCCACTAACCATTGTATTGCTTCTGATTATTGCAATTGGACAGTGGTTGAAGTACAAGAATACCGAGACTAAGAAATTCATGCGTTCATTGATTCTTTCTTTCGCTGCTGCATTAATTTTAACCATTGCATTCGTAATCTTCCAAGATAAATATCCTTTACCACTGGGCATTCTTTTCTTCTCTGCACTTTGGGCCTTATTCGCCAACGCAGATTACGCTGTTCGAATTATCAAAGGGAAATTGAATCACATCGGCGCAAGCGTCGCACACATTGGATTCTCAATGCTCCTACTAGGTGCATTAATCAGCACAGGGAACAGCTATTTCATCTCTCGCAATGTGAACGGTGACATTACGCAAGTGAATAAAGAATTCAAGAACAACGAAGACCTTTTGATCCTTCAAGGCGACACGTTACGCATGGGTGAGTATTTCGTTTCATTTCGAAATAAATACAAGGAAGGTTCACACATCTATGCGATCGTAGATTATTTCGAAGTCACTCCGGCGAACTACACCGAAGGAACCAAAGTGAAAATGAACGGTGATATTTTCCGTTGTAAAAAATCACACACTGCCACCGACAACTTCTTGAAAGACTGGTCTGAAGATTCCTTATGGACATTAGTGCCTGCGCCTACTCCAGATGAATTACTTGCGACAAGCAACTGGAATTCAGGCAAGGCTGGAAAGTTAATCTTCACACAGCAGCCAAGCGTGTTAATGAGTCCGAAAGGAAACAGCCGCGAACCAGATGTACTTCATGGAATTGGTGAGGATTTGTATTCGTACATCAAGTACATTGACATGGAAGAAAAGCAAGGTGAAGGCGAGTTCGGTGAAGCGAAAACAGGAACCATTCAAGTCGGAGAAGAAGTTCTACTTACAGAATCAATCTCGTTAATTCTAGACACACTTGTTGAAGTAAAGGACTTGCCTGCTAGTATACCAGCCGGCACCAAAGCGAAAAAAGGAATGTTGTATTTGTCGGAAGGAAGCAAGCGTGACTCAATCGAAGTCATGAGTGTTTTGGTGAAAGACAGTCTAGCCTTCCCTGTTCCCGATGTTGAAAGTACGGTATTCAATATGCGCTTTGCCATTCAAGAAACAAAGGAAGGAGTAGATCTTTCTGTGAAAGAAGGCGGCAGCAACAAACGAGAAATGCTTATTCTTTCTGCAGAAGTCTTCCCTATGATTAACCTACTTTGGTTGGGATGTATTGTTATGGTTGCCGGAACTGTTTTGGCGATTCGCCATCGATATAATTTGATGAAGAAAAAATAACCTTCTCCGAAGGATGACGGCGCAGCCGATGACCACTTCGTGGATGACACACTGCGTGTGATGACGGCGAAGCCGATGACACAACAAGTTGTGATGACCTTCTTCGAAGGATGACCGTTCCGGATGACGCCTCGCGATAGCATTCGTCGAAGACATTCGTTGCATTTGCAACATTCGTGCTTCGCACATTCTAACCTTTCACGGAACTATCTATTCAGCTTGGCTGACTTCTCACTTGGAAGGTTCTGAATATCCAAAATCATAAACGCATCAATAGCGTCATTGAACTTCCGATCGCGATTAAAGGCCAAAATCTTCGCATTCTGCGCTAAATACTTTTTATAGAGCACAGGCATGGTCTTGCCTAAGGGTTCTATCTCAGCAAGTAATTTATCGAACTTCCGAATCTCTCCTTTGGCAGTAAGTATTAACGCCTCACGGTCTTCTTGACTTATTGTGTTTTTAATTCTAGTTCTTGGGCGGACCCATTTCGATAATACGGGATCGCCATAATTTGTTTGAACAAACTCAATCACCAACTCCTTAGAAAGAGTCTGATAATCGTTGCTCATAGAAACAGGTCCTATAATATATTTTGTTTCCTTGAAGCTGCTTAACAGTTGAATTATACCTTCCCAAAGCAGGAACAAAGGCAATCGCTGGCGCTGGTATTCTGTTGACACAAAAGAACGGCCCAATTCCATACTTGATTTTAAATACGGATAGAATTCGTCCTTAAACTTAAATAAGGTGTGTGTGTAAAAACCATGCTTGCCATAAAACTCCATTATCTCAGCGCCGCGACCTACACGATAAGCCCCTGCGAGTTTATTATTCGCATGATCCCACAAAACAAGATGATAATAGTAATAATCAAATTCATCGAGATCGCGAGAATTGTTGCTCCCTTCACCCACATCGCGAAAAGCAATCTCACGCTCACGTCCTATTTCCAACAACAAATTAGGAATAGAGGAAGCCTTCAATGCGTAACATGAAAAAGGTCCGTTGTCGAACAATTTCGAATCTTCGTTGGCATCAATTTCCTTTTGAATAATTGCTGAATCAATCGGGGCAGCAATGTCCTTCACATCTTTAAATTTCTCCCTTAGATTCTGAAACAATTTCTTTTTAACATGAAGGTCAGAGCCTAAAGCATATACTTTCGCCCGCAAGAATCTTCCGAGTAATTCTGCATCGGAGATTAACGCAATGTCATCTGAAGAAATTGATTTTCCAACGCGCATAACAATTTCATCTCCTTCCTTTTTAAACAACTCCGATGGCAAAGCCATTGTTCTGAGTTGCGGGTTCACTTTTCCTAACAAATGAAAAACCCGTGAATTCCTTCCATCAAAAAAAACAGGAACAACAGGACATTCAGCGCGTTGAACCAATTTCATCACAGAGCGTTGCCACTTTTTATCTGAGACGTTACTCCATTTGTTTTGAAAGGTACTTACCTCACCAGCAGGGAAAATAGCTAAGCAACCACCAGTTGAAATATGCTCAATGCATCTCTTCAAACCGCGTTCGCTTTTCAATTGAACAACATTTTTATCGAACGGATTTACACTAAAAAAATACGGAGCAATCTCAGGAATTTCTTCCAAAAGAAAATTCGCCATAACCTTTAAATCTGGACGACGTTTTTCTATTTGCTGAATCAATGCGAGTCCGTCTATGGCTCCAAATGGATGGTTACAAACAATCACACAACCACCTGTCTCCGGAATAAACTGCAACTCCTCTTCATTGAGCTGAATGGTAATCTGAAGCTCTTGGAAGAATGCTTCGATAAAGGCTGTGCCCTTGTTCGCGCGAATACGATCGTACAAATCGTTTAGCTTGGTAAGCTTGGTAACGGAACTTAGTATTGCCAATAATGGATTACGTTTATTTAATCCCACGACTTTGGCCAAAGTTTCTTTAGGAACCAGTTTTTTCATGCTCTAATGAAGATAATTTAAGTTACTTCATTGTTTAGGTAAAGTTAACTTTTTCGTTTGAAATTAAAAAGCGAGTTGCGAACAAATTGAAATCTCCGTCAAGTATATTTGACCATGCTAAAACGTTTCCCCTTCTCTCCTATTCTCGGTTGGTCTGTGAGCCGATTCGACACTTTTTCATTTTGCAAGCGCAAGTATTATTACACCTACTACGGCAAATTCGATCGTGAATTTCCAACTGCGAAAATTACTCAACTTAAGAACTTAACTACGGAAGCGCTTAGCATTGGAAGCCTTGCACACGATGTAATTGAGGCTATCTTAAAGCGACTTCAGAAATCGACTGATGTAATTGACGAAACACGAATGAAAGGTTTCGTGAAAGCGCAAGTTCAGAAATACATGTTGGACAAAGTGTTTTCTGAAGTGTATTACAAAGAGAAGGAAGAGATTGACGAGGCCTATATCATTGAAAGCGTTTTCAACGCGGTAATGATCTTCGTGAAATCGGAAAGGTTCGAGTGGATCAAACAATTACCAAAGACGTCGAAGCAACAGTGGATCATAGAACCCGAAGGCTATGGTGAAACACGGATTCGAACCGATCGCGGCGACTTGAAGGCCTATTGTAAAGTAGACTTTATGCTTCCCGATGGAAAGGACATATACATTCTCGATTGGAAGACGGGGAAAGCTGATGAGTTCAAGCATCGTAAGCAATTGATCGGATACTCGCTATTTGCTTCCTTTCACTTCGAAAATAAATTCGACAGAATTATTCCAATCTTGGCCTACTTAAAGGATGGGTATAGTGAGGTTATTCCAGAGATTTCTGAGCGCGATATTGAGAATTTCAAAGATGACATGCTTGCAGAGACACGTGTTATGCAAAACATGAACGTAGATATTGAGAACAACACACCCGTGGCCAAAAACGAATTTACCCTCACTGAAAGCGAGGGTAAATGCAAGTATTGTGAATTTAGAGAATTGTGCGGAAGGAACTAACCTTCCATGCGATTACGCTTTGTAACAAACCTCTTTCGCAACGCGAACAACATCGTGCACTCCAGGAAGAGCGGCGTCGATAAGTGTTGTTGCAAATGCAAATGGAGTATCGGTTTGCGTAATTCTGCGAATTGGCGCATCTAAATAATCGAAAGCATGACGTTGAACACGGTAAGTGATCTCTGTTGAGATACTCGCCACAGGCCAACTCTCCTCAAGGATAATTAAACGGTTTGTTTTCTTCACACTGTTTACAATGCTGTCAATGTCAAGCGGACGAATCGTGCGCAAGTCAATTACCTCAACAGAAATTCCTTCCTTCGCTAATTCTTCAGCAGCCAATAAAGCAGTCTTCATGATCTTACCGAAAGAAACCAATGTGACATCTGTTCCTTCACGCTTAATGTCTGCTACTCCAATTGGAATAATGTACTCTCCGTCTGGAACCATTCCTTTATCGCCATACATTTTTTCAGACTCCATGAAAACAACAGGATCGTTATCGCGAATGGCAGCTTTCAACAAGCCTTTCGCATCATATGGATTCGAAGGCGTAATTACTTTCAATCCTGGAACGTGAGCGTAGAACGACTCAAAGCTTTGGCTATGTGTTGCAGCTAATTGTCCAGCAGTTCCATTCGGACCGCGGAATACGATTGGAACGTTGTACTGTCCACCACTCATTTGTAACATCTTCGCTGCAGAGTTAATGATTTGGTCAGCCGCAAGAATGGCGAAGTTCCAAGTCATGAATTCTACAATCGGACGAAGTCCATTCATTGCAGCTCCAACTGCAATACCAGAGAATCCTAATTCAGCAATGGGTGTATCTATTACACGCTTAGCACCGAACTCATCGAGCATACCTTTCGAAGCTTTGTAAGCCCCGTTGTATTCTGCTACTTCTTCCCCCAACAAAAGCACAGATTCATCTCTGCGCATTTCTTCTGACATGGCCTCACAAATGGCCTCACGGAATTGAATTTCTCTCATGGTTCGTTTTGTTACGAGTGCGAATTTAACTATAAATGTGGTTTACAAAAATATTAGTGTACTTTTTACACTAACTCACCAGTTTCTTGCTTGCAAGCGCAAGCGGGTCAACACAATAAAAAATGCGCTCACTCCTACAAAGTAGAGAACATCGCGCGAGTCAATCAATCCAATGCTCATGCCCGAGTAATGGTCTTCCATTCCCAGACGAATAATGAATCGATCCAATGATCCAAATAAATTAAATGTACCCAAAGACTGAAATCCAGAGTACATCACAAAGCTGATAAGCGCTGCTATTAAAAACGCAACAATCTGATTTTTCGTCAAGCTTGAAGCGAAGATTCCAATACTCACATAAACGCTCGCCAAGAAAATCAATCCTAAATAAGATCCCCATGTTGCGCCTGCGTCAATGTTTCCAACTGGATTTCCCAAGAAATAAACTGAAAGGAAATAAACCAAGGTTGGAAAAATGGCAATAACCACAACTAACAATCCCGCTAAGTACTTCGCTAAAATAATTTGAAGGTCTGTGATGGGTTTGGTCATTAGCAGTTCCAATGTGCCTTCCTTCTGTTCCTCAGCAAGCGAGCGCATGGTGATGGCAGGAATTAAAAACAGAAACACCCAAGGAGCAATGTAGAACAACGTGTCAAGCGTCGCGTATTCCGCTTCCATGACATTCAAACTTCCTGGGAATACCCACATGAATAACGACGTAACAATCAAGAACACTGCAATGACAATGTATCCGATTAACGAGGTTAAGAAGGAGCGAATCTCTTTTTTTAATAATGCGATCATAATCTTATAATTCTTGCATTTCAACAAGAGTCTTGTACAACCCTTCTAGTGAAATTAGTTCTTTGTGTGTTCCGCGCTGCACAATTTCTCCCGACTGCATCACCAAAATTAAATCGGCTTGCTGAATGGTACTTAAGCGATGCGCAATAACCAGAGCTGTTCTATTTTCCATCATGTTGGAAATGGCATCCTGCACGTACTTTTCGCTCTGTGTATCTAACGCCGAAGTGGCTTCATCTAAAATTAATATCGATGGATTCTTATAAATGGCACGAGCAATAGACAAACGCTGTCTTTGTCCACCCGACAAACGCATTCCTCCATCGCCAATGTTCGTCTCGAATTTATTTTCCAACTCTTCAATGAACTCCAACGCGTTCGACACACGCGCTGCCTCAATCAACTTCTCGTTGGTATGCGATTCGGAAAGAACAATGTTATTCGCAACGGTATCGTTGAACAACAAAGCATCTTGCGTAACCATGCCCATGTGCGCACGCACCGACTTCGTTTTTAAATGCGTGATTGCAACGCCATCGATATCGATACTTCCTGAAGTCGGATCATAGAAACGCGCTAAAAGCATGGCCAGGGTTGTCTTTCCACTTCCTGAAGAACCGACCAATGCCACGGTTTGACCTTTTTCAATATTGAAGGAAATGTTCTTCAACACCTCTTCTTCTCCGTATTTAAAGCTAACATTTTTGAAAGCTATTTCGTTCTTGAAAGACTGAAGCTCAACCGCATCTGATTTATCTAAAACGGTTTCTTCCGCATTTAAAATTTCACGAATGCGTTCAAGACTAGCCATTCCCTTGTTCACCTTGAAGATGGCGTCGCTGAATTGTTTTGCGGGTTGAATGATCTGAGAGAATACTACCAAGTAACCGATGAGTAATTCCCCACTTATTTCACCATTGAATACTATAATTCCTCCTACATACAGAAGCACGCTAATAACCATGAGCGAAATAAATTCCGACATAGGCGAAGCCAAATACTCGCGTTTGTACAACTTGTGCATGAGGCGAGAATAACCCTCGTTGGTCTCGTCGAATTTCTTTTCAAAATGCTCTTCCGCATTGAAAACCTTAATCACACGAATGCCAGTTAAGCTTTCATCGAGCAAAGCAATTAAATCTCCTAGGTTCGACTTGCTACGCTTCGCGGCGTTCTTCAGACTTTTCGCAATGCGAGAGATCAAATAACCACTTACCGGAAGAAATATGAACGCGAACAACGTGAGCTTCCAACTCATTAAAACCAAAGTCACCAAAGAGAAGAAGATCATGACAGGCGACTTCAACAAGGCTTCTAATGCTCCAATAACCGAGAACTCAATTTCATTCAAATCGTTGGTCATGCGTGAAATCAAATCTCCTTTTCGTTCATTCGAGAAAAACGCCAATTGAAGTCGAAGAACCTTTTGATACATCTTCTTCCGAATATCTCTTGAGACTCCCGTTCTGATTTTCGCAATACTTAGCAATGAGATATAGTTCACTGTATTCTTCATTAAAGCAAGAACTACAATGAACAAACACATGAGTAAAAGAACTTGTGGCTTACCCTGCTCGAGAATAGCACCGTTCAATTGGTCCTTGAACTGATCCCATAATCCCTTTGCTTGCGATATTGGAGCGCCTCCTCCCTGATTCACATCGAACAACACATACAAAAACGGCACAACACTTAAGAAAGTGAACAGCGAAAAAATAGCGTTCAGAATGTTAAAGAAAAAATTCCAAACCAACGACCCTTTGTAATCGCTTAACAATCCGAATATGGCGCGAAACGATTTCATTCGTGATCTGACATTAAATCAATTCCTGTATAATTCTCAGGTCGTATGTTTTTCAATTCAGCTTTAATGGCATCTGAAACTTCAAGAATATCAATGAATGCATGAATGTCTTGTTCTTCAACACGATCTTTTCCTCTTGTCAAATTCTTCAACGCTTCGTAAGGCGCTTCGTATCCTTCTCTGCGAAGAACAGTTTGAATTCCTTCTGCAACAACCGCCCAGTTGTTGTCCAAATCAGCGGCGATTTTGGCTTCGTTCAACTTCAACTTACCCAATCCTTTCAATATCGAATTCAACGCAATTAACGTATGCGCCATGGGCACACCCACGTTGCGAAGAACAGTGCTGTCTGTTAGATCACGCTGAAGTCGGCTTACAGGAAGCTTTGCAGCCAAATGCTCAAACAAGGCATTCGCAATTCCTAAATTTCCTTCGGCGTTTTCAAAGTCAATTGGATTCACTTTGTGCGGCATAGCTGAAGAACCTACTTCGCCTTCCTTCACAATCTGACGGAAATAATCCATACTTATGTATGCCCAGATATCACGACTTAAGTCAATCAATATCGTATTCAGTCTTTTCAATCCATCGAACGACGCGGCCATATGGTCGTAGTGTTCAATTTGTGTGGTGTATTGCGAGCGCGACAAGCGAAGCTTTTCACCCAAAAATTCATTTGCAAATTCAACCCAATCAATATCTGGATAAGCCACATGATGTGCGTTGAAGTTTCCTGTTGCGCCACCGAATTTCGCGGCCACTGGAATGTTTTCCAATTGTTGCAACTGCTCTTCCAATCTTTCAACAAAAACAAAAAATTCTTTTCCTAGACGGGTTGGAGAAGCAGGCTGACCGTGTGTACGTGCCAACATTGGAACATCTTTCCATTCCTTGCTTCTTTCAGCCAAGTGATGCATGACCTCGTCAATTTTCGGAATGTACACATTCTCTAGCGAGTCGCGGAACGAAGCCGGGATAGCGGTATTATTGATATCCTGAGAAGTCAAGCCAAAGTGAACGAATTCCTTCACCGCGCCCAACTGCATTTCATCCATTTTATGCTTAATGAAATACTCTACGGCCTTTACGTCGTGATTCGTAATCTTCTCTTTGTCTTTGATCCATTGCGCATCCTCCTGTGAGAAGTTCGCACAGATCTCGCGCAAATGCACGAATGTTTCTGGCGATACACTTGTCAATTGAGGAAGAGGAATTTCGCAAAGTGCAATGAAGTATTCCACTTCTACCCAAACTCTGTATTTGATTAAAGCGAATTCTGAAAAGTATTGTTGCAGGTCTTCGGTCTGACGGCGGTATCTGCCATCAATAGGAGAAATACTGAATAACGACGAATGGTCCATGTTTAATTTCTAAGGCGCAAAGGTACAAACGGAAAGCGAGACAATCGCTATTACATTTGCACCATGAAACTACATGTTATAGACACTGGATTTTTCAAATTAGACGGTGGCGCCATGTTCGGCGTTGTGCCAAAACAATTGTGGAACAAGACCAATCCGGCCGACGAGCTAAACCTTTGCACGTGGGCCATGCGTTGTTTGTTGGTGGAAGACGGAAAACGACTTACCTTAATAGATACTGGCATTGGCAATAAGCAAAACGCAAGGTTCTTTTCGCATTATCACTTGCAAGACACCTTAACGCTTGATCATTCGCTTGCTCAAAAAGGGTTTCATCGAAACGACATCACCGACGTCCTTCTCACCCATTTGCATTTCGACCATTGCGGAGGTACAATTGAATACAACGATACCCGCGAACATTTTCAGCCTGCTTTTCCAAATGCGAAATTCTGGAGCAACGATAACCACTGGAAGTGGGCAACAGAGCCTAATCCGCGCGAAAAAGCCAGTTTCCTTTCCGAAAACATATTGCCCATTCAAGAAAGCGGACAGCTGAATTTCATAGAACGTGTGAACAATGTCTCACCCACTCCGCTTGGATTCGATGTCTTGTTTGTAGACGGACACACGGAAAGCATGATGATTCCACACATTTCCTATATGGGAAAAACATTGGTCTTCATGGCAGATCTTTTACCTTCTGTCGGACACATTCCACTGCCCTACGTCATGGGCTACGATACACGTCCGTTATTAACCATGACTGAAAAAGAGCTTTTCCTAAACACCGCTGCAGACAACGAATTCGTGCTCTTCTTCGAACACGACAGCGTGAACGAGTGTTGCACATTACAACAAACAGACAGAGGTGTTCGCTTGAAAGATGCGGGGGAATTCACAGACTTTTTCTGAACTACGTAATTGGAAAACCGGAGGTTTTATTCCTACTACGTAATGGGAAAACCGAAGGTTTTATTCCTACTGCGTAATGGGAAAACCGAAGGTTTTATTCCTACTACGTAATGGGAAAACCGAAGGTTTTATTCCTACTACGTAATGGGAAAACCGAGGGTTTTATTCCTACTGCGTAATGGGAAAACCGAAGGTTTTATTCCTACTGCGTAATGGGAACAGTCGAAGACATTCGCCGTAGGCATTCGTTCAGAGAACATTCGCCGCAGGCATTCTTACCTTCTCTTACCTTTTCTTACCTTCTCATAACTCTTGTATAGACATTCGCTTAGACTTTTTCTTCATATATGTCCAATCGACAAGCATAGTTACATCCATTGGGTTTGTATTATCCGTTAAAACAATCTTACTCTCATCTTTAAAGTCTGGAAAACGAATGTAGAATCCTCCCATCCATTCATCAGCACTAAAAGTGTCTATATCATAAATATCAACTCTGTATGCAACATTCAAGTCTGAAATAAAAATTGGCAAATTCTCCATGAACAAATAAGTATTCTTGTATGAGGCATCATCATAAACCTCACTTGTATAAATAATTTGTCCCGTTGTCATGTTCTTCATCCGCAATTGCACATCTCCTAAACCCGTTCCCAAAGGATCCCAAGAAACATTGCTCGGAGAGGTTGGTTGAACATTTTGTAGTTGTATGGCATTCACTTGCACTGAACTTAAAACTTTCCCTATTGAGCAAGAACTAAGGGCAATTGCTCCAAAACAAATAATTAATAAATTTCTCATTAGATGTTGTTTTTAGAAACTTGAATACGCTTTAAGGTTTATCCTTAAACGCGTACTCTGTATTTTTATTCTTAGTAACCAAATATAGCAAAACCGTTTTGGGAACTTCGTAAGTGGAACTGCGTTGTTATTTCACTAAAGGTTTGACCGCAAAGAGATTGATTGCAAAGCAATTGATCACGAAGTGAGTGTTCATTTTCTTTTAATAAACAAATCGCTTTCAATCTGCTGTTCTTCATTCAAATAAAGAACATAAAAATAAGTTCCGTCTGACAATTCCGAAACGTTCCAATTATTCAAATAAGGAGAAGCTCCGAAAACCTTTGTTCCCCATCGGTTGAACACTTCCAATTTATTGTCAGAGTAAAACTCTAGGTATTGAAACTCAAGAACATCATTCAAATCATCTCCGTTTGGTGTAATGATGTTTATTGGTGTAATTGTGGCGGGGACAACTATGAAATCTTGACAATACTCGACTGTGCAATTGGCATCTGATGTTGTTGTTAAACAGATGTTGTACACACCAGGAGTAGGATAGGAATAAACTACCGAAGAACCCGAACTTGAATTTCCGTCTCCAAAATCCCACGCAGATCCTACAATATTTGAGGCGAAGGCGTTTGACACATCGGTGAACTGCACGTCGTTATAAACCACTACCGGATTCGGATTAGCCAAATAGCTCGCCTGAATAGTCGGTTGAACATTCACCAAATATTGAATCGTATCTGAAAAACACCCATTCAGTTCGGCAAAGGCGCTGTATGAAACATCAACACTCGTTGTGTCAGAAACAAAGAACTGTGAAGTGAAGGAGCTGTTACCCACTTGTCCATTTCCAGCCCAAGTAATTGTTGCATTGGGAAGGCAAGATTGAACGGTAACATCAAAGGGTTCGTTGTTGCATACGACTAAGTTCGCAGGTGAAAACGACACATCCGGAGCCGGTTTTCTATTTAGAACCGCAGGAGTAATTCCTATCAACTGGGCGCCGCAAGCATCGAGCACCAAGGGAGTTGGAATGTCTAGCGTTGGATCTGTGTTGCAGTAATCTGGACAATTCGGTATGCTCAATTGCAATTGTTTCGAAGAGTTTCCAATGTTACAAGGTTGGGCTGTTCCAGTTACAACGCTTCCAGTCATCCACGGATGGGTTATGGTATACGGAGGAACGCCGTACTTCATGCGAATCGTTCCTGTTACTTCGCAGTTGCTCGTGCACGTCACTGTGCTAGGCACAGACCATTCACTGCCGAATGTTTCAACGGTATGTCCTTCTATGTATGCCGTGAACGGCCAAAGGGAAAACTGATCGTAGTAGATATAATTAATATTGCAGCCATCGTTTATGAAGGTTCGTCCAAGATGCATGCGCAAATAAAAATTCTGATCGGCGCATGTTGGTACGTAGCAACACATCAACGGATTGCGCATGTCGTAGTCCACGAGATACGCTGTTCCAGCTAAATTCGCATTCGCACCTGTTACGGTAAATTCAGTTGTTTGTCCGCATTCTGTGCTGAAGTACATGGATCCATCAGACATCCACGCTGCGGTAAAAGGGTCAGCATAATAACTCGCTTGAACCAACAGTCCTGTCACGGTCACTCCGCCAGGAACGTTTACTTGTATGCTGTCTACATTGTACTGCGGCATAAAGCACGAAGGCATGTATCCACCATTCCAAACAGAAATTGGACCTGTAACGAGCGGATCAATTTCCACAGGGTAAGATCTTGAAGGATCTATTAACCATTGTTCCTCAATGTGAATATTGACGTGTATTCTATTGTTCTGAATGGGGCTAAACGAATAACTCGCCAGAAAGAACTCCTTTTGGTCATCAATACAAATAGCGCCGCCTAACGTAGAAATAACCTCATTTTTTTCATTTAGAATTTCAACGCTTCCCTTCCACAATCCGTTTATCCATTTTCCTTTTTCTGAATTGAAATTCAATTTGGAACCATTCGGAACCATCAATTCCTCATTGACCACGTATTCGCCTTTTGCGCACTCAGGAGAACTCTGAATGAAAAGCGAAGACTTCACGGCGTTGTTTCGAACATCTATTTTTTGAAGGAAACCATCCGTGCTGTATTCCAAAACGCCATCTTTTCCAACTAAATTATCTATGTTGAAATTCTTCTGGAATAAGCTTGGCCTGTAGGAAACAGACTCGGTACTATTCGCGTTCAGTTCAATGAAACCCTCTTTGGAAATTACAATGGGGAGCTGTTGTTCACTGAAAGAAATTGAATTTTCATTTCGTTGAAATGATCTTGTAATGGGCATCCACTCTCCATTCTCATTTTTGAAATGTATGGGACTGAATGAATTTTGGGTAATTACTCTTCCGTCCGGAAATTTAAATACAGCAGTTCTCTCTCTGCGCGAATGAAGATCTTCTTCGGCCTGAGATAAATCTAATTTGGAACCACTACCCAAGTTGGTATTTTGATAAAGACTTTTCTGGGCCTGTGTAGAAAGTGTCAAGCACAAAAAAAACAAGAAGAGAATTTGTGGCTTTTTCATAATTAGTTAAGGTTGAATAAAGATATTCAATTTTCACTAAAAACTCAAGACTTATTTATTCGGAATGGGTTCGTTACCCTCTGCAATGATTCGAATGTTTTCCAAAACTTGTTTCATGTATTTCTTCCAAAAAAAATGCGTGAATATCCAGTTAAGTGGATACAAAAAAGGTGTTTTGAAATGCTGCGTATACGTGTAATCGATTTGAATTGTATTAGGCGACAGTTCTGTCGTTCGCCATTCTCCTTCAAATTTGTAAAAGCCAAGCATCCAACTTTGAAAATCGCTGACTTCAATTTTCCAGTATTCATTTTCAATGCGTTCAATAACCTTGTCCATAGAAGCGTATCCCGCTTTTGATGCAATTGATTTAGCCGCAAAGACTCTCTTCGTTGAACCGGGAACTCCCCAACCTTCATCGCCGGAAGAATGCGTAATGGCAGGCATAACTCCCATACCCGTATGAACTCTTGAGACTTCTACAAGCATTGGTGTTTTGAAAGCCCGTTCCAAGGAACAATGGTAGATGGTAGAAACTGAAACTCGAGTATACATCGATTACTTGTTAGTTCAAGCGAATGTAGACGAGAAGCAGTAAATAAGTTTGTTTGGCTCACAATTAACATTGTGTTCACTTTGAAAAGTTATATTCGCGCAAATGAGTACCGAGAATCACGACAATACCAATTGGATGTACATGTTGCGAACAACGCAGCAGCACCATGTTCAGTTAAGTTCATTTGCAGATCAAAAAGCGAATATCATAATCGCCAGCAATTGTATTATTTTCTCAATAACATTGGCTCGTATAGAAACGGCAATGGGTTACTGGGGAGTTTGGTCTTTGTTAGCCACTTCGGTATTGTGCATTATTACAGCCATAATGGTTGTAGCTCCGCTGTCTTTACCAAAACAACGTCCGTCCTTCGACTCGAAAAATTTCAACCCCTTATTTTTCATGCATTTCAGCGCATACACTCCTGAAGAATATGATACGAGAATGAAACAAATCATGGGAACTAAAGAAGAAGTTCAAGAAGCCATGATTCGCGACATCTACCAAATAGGAAAAGTCCTTTCTTCGCGTAAATACCCCTTCTTAAAAATAAGTTCTGCCATCTTCATCGGCGGAATGCTTCTCAGCCTTGTACTATTCTCTGTGCAAATTGCATTAGACAAACTCTGAAATAAAATCGTCGCAGACATTCGCGAAACTTTCGTCATAGACATTCGTTGCGAAGCAACATTTGTCCTCCGGACATTATGCCCTTGATCGAAAGATGTTTCGACCCTATAACTTACCTAAGGTCGAAAGATGTTTCGACCCTATAACTTATCTGCCTTCATCAACATTCTTTACAAACGAAACCACCCCATTCATAAACACCTGCTGATCGTCCCACATAGAAAGGTGACTGCCATTCGGGCAATACAAGAACTTTCCTTTCTGAACCATTTTACTTTGTTCTTCCATGGCAGCGGGATCCATGGTGTCGTATTTCGCACCAATCATTAGGGTTGGCACCGCGATTTCATGTAAGCGATTTTTAATATCCCATGTTGCCAATCGACCACTTATGCCGAATTCGCTAGGGCCTTGCATAAGAGTATATACAGAGTTATTGGCATGCTTAATTGCTCGGTTCAATCCATCTGGCCATTCTTTCAATCGGCAGATGTGTTCGTTGTAATAATTCGGAATAAGCAATTCCATGTATCGCGGATTTGCGAAATCCTTATTCGCTTCAAGTGCTCGAATCTCTGCAAGAACTTCAGGGTTCATTTGTTTCGCTAAAACTTCGTCGGCATACTTTCCATATTCAGGAGCGCTCGCCACCATGTTTGCGACAATAAGTCCCTTTAAATTATTTTGATATTTCAAAGCGTATTCCATGGCAAGAATTCCGCCCCAAGAATTTCCAAGAACATAAAAATTTGATTGATCGGCGCCAATGGCTTTTCTAACTTGTTCAACCTCTTCCACAAAACGTTCAGTGGTCCACAAACTGCTGTCTGTTGGCTGATCACTGTAATAAGACCCGAGCTGATCGTATTCATAAAACTCAAAACCTTCACGAAGAAAAAACGTTTCGAAACATTCCATGTATTCGTGCGTCATAGCTGGACCGCCATGCAAAAGCAAAATCTTAATCATCGGATTGTTTCCAAAACGCTTCGTCCAAACCTTAAATGTCCCAACCGGAGTTTCAATTGGAATCAACTTCACTCCCCCTCCTTCAATCTGATCGGAATAATTAAAATATTCAGACCAATTCTTTTGATTTACAACGTTCGTTTTCTCTTCATTTCCGCAACCCGCAATAACAATAGCCATTGCTACTGCTGAAATAATATTCAAACAATTAAACTTCATCTTAATTTCATTTTTACAAATATCGTGAACACGTCGTTTCAATCTTTGGTCGAAAGATTTTTCGACCCTATATCTTCCCATTTCTTACCTTTTCTTACCCTCTCTTACCTTACGTCAACGACATTCGCCGCAGGCATTCGTTGCAGAGCAACATTAGTCCTTCGGACATTTTCCCTTTTCTTCTCTTTTTAAAACATATATCATACGCATACTTACAAAGCATGACAATTCCTGTCCATTTCAGAAAACCGTTGGTCTAGGTTTACTTAAATATGCACAACATGTGAACAGAAAGCAGACTAAACGACAATAAGGTTATTTCAAAATCAACGCGCTTACTAGAAGAGAATGCATTGACTATTCATAAGTGGCTACTCTTTTCCGTTGCAATTTTCTCATTGATATTTTCCTTTATCAGTGTGTTGCTTCGTGACTATACCCAAGCCTGGATTTCCATACTTAGTGTACCCGGAGCGTGCGTCGCCTATCTGCTTCTGCGCATGAATTTCCTGTATTTTTCGAAACTTTTCAATGCTGTTCAAATTGTTGTTATGATCACTGCGATTAGTTTACTTTCAGGCGTTAATTCGCTGTCCTTTATGTTTTTCTTTCCTGTCATTGTCTCCATACTTATGGCATTTAAAGAAAATGAAAAAAAGACTGCCTACTCCTTGGTTGTTGTAATACTCATTACTTTAATTGTGCTGACAGCTATTGGTTCTCCTGTTGGGACTAATCATTTGAATCCTGAGCACTTGTTCCTAGACCGACTTACTAACATCATTGGAGTTGCACTGAGTTGTATACTTATTATTTTTTTGCTCATAAAGACCATGAACAAAGTGCAAGGACAATTAATTGTGAATACTGATATCCTGATTGAAAGCAACAATCAACTGATAGCAGCGCGATTATCAAGAGATCAACTTATGTCGGTCATTGCTCATGATCTTCGCGCGCCCATGGCTGGGGCCATAATGACTACTGAAGTATGTTTGCAAGAAGGAATAACTGAAGAAACAAAAAATGAATTGCTTCGATTCCAACGTTCGAAATTGGACAATGCTGATTGGGGACACTAAGAATATTCATTTCAACATTGATATGAATTTCGATGATGAAGAGACTTTGAGGTGTGATAAAAACATGATCGTTACAACTTTACGCAATCTCATTTCCAATGCAGTTAAATTCTCTTCTATTGGAAGTATCATAAAAATTCGATCTAAAAAATTCAGAGGCATCCGTTCCTTTGAAGTGGAAGATTTTGGAAAGGGTATAAACTCGGTGAAACTCAACAAATTGAGAGATGGAATATCCTTCACAACATTGGGAACAAACAATGAAAAAGGCAATGGCTTTGGTTTACAACTTGTCCAAGAATTTCTTCGTAGACACAAATCACATTTGGAAATAAAATCTGAATTAGGAAAAGGCAGTGTGTTTTCTTTTAATCTCTAAACTATGAAAAACATTATTCCAAATCCATCTATTGAATCTGAACTTGCTTGTTCAAAAGAATCAAATTATTCAAAAATGGAATTAGAACATGCACATTTTTACATTCGCGGAATGGAGGTAAATAAGGAACAATACGGCAATACAGAACTGCATTCTACCATTACGCATTACGCCATTGGCGAGACATACATTAACATTTGGTTCGGAGGGTTAAACCATCCAAAGAAGTACAGTTTCAAATCAGCCACAGAATCAAAGGTGTTAAAAATGATTGAATTGGCAAAAGCTGGAAAAGGACTCAACAGATATATTATAACCAAGGCGAAGGGGCTTTATGAACGATGAAGGAACTACGTTGTTGGAACTGCGTTGTTGGAACTGCGTTGTTGGAACTACGTTGTTGGAACTGCGTTGTTGGAACTGCGTTGTTGGAACTTCGTTATTCCTACTGTGTCTCGTCCTAAAAAAAGTTTACACTTTAGTTAGTTAATCCTGTTATTAGTTTACAGTTCATTTTTAGTCCTGTAATAGGTTTACAAATGTATTTTGTTTTCTATAGTAATTCTTCCATAATCTTT
>JBIKRF010000093.1:0-9231 GCA_044349305.1 Flavobacteriales bacterium | reverse complement strand
TACGAATTGCGTCCGCACGATTGCGCAACATTTCCGCACATGTATCGCCGAGATTTTTTCGATCAGACCGAAGTCTATACTGCTAATCTTCATAGATGTCCTGCAACCCTTGTTGCTATGGAAGCTCTGGAGAAAGCCATGCGCCCGAATTAGTGCTTAAAGATTTTGAATATTTGTTAAGGCATTTCGCCAAAGGTGGTTTAATTTTGAATAAACTTTAGGAAAGTGGAATTGGATCGCGTTGTTTTATCGCCGGCTCAGAAATCGTTGAGAATTAATCTCAATAAAGATATCTACGGAACGTTTGCAGAAATTGGTGCTGGACAAGAAGTCGTGCGTCATTTCTTTCGTGCGGGCGGCGCAAGCGGCACCATTGCGAAAGCAATGAGCGCTTATGATAAAGACTTTAGCGATGCGATTTATGGGAAAGAAGAGAAGGGAAGGTACGTGTGCAAGGCGCGTGTAGACAACATGCTTAATCACGAATATCATTTGATTGAAGAGCGATTGAATCGCGATGATCATCCGACCAAAGAATTTTTCAGTTACGCAAATACATTCGCAACCATTAATTTCCAAAAGACCATTCAGGGTCACGGATGGATGGGTGTGAAGTTTCAGTCCTCTGCGAACAGAGAGCCGAACGTTGTTATTATTCACGCGCGTTTGCATGAAAGCGATGTGCTGCTTCAGCAAGCCACTGTGGGGAACCTAGGTGTGAACCTGCTTTACGGATGTTTCTACACCTTCAAACAACCGAAAGAATTATTGCTTTCGTTGTACGATAATTTGAATCGCGATCAGGTTGAAATTGATACCATTCAATTTTCAGGTCCCGATTTCGAAAATGTAGACAATCGTATTATGTCTTTGCAACTCGTGAAGAACGGTATGACTGAAGCGGTTATTTTTTCTCCAGATGGAGAGAACTTACAAGCAGCCGATGTTCTATACAAGAAGCACATATTGGCATTGCGCGGTTCTTTCAGACCTGTTACGAAGGTTAACATTGATATGATAGCGAAAGGCTTGAAGATGTTCGAAGCCGATCGTAAAGTTGATCCAGAAAAAGTACAGGTGTTGTTCGAAATAACCTTGAATAACTTGCGCTCAGAGGGAGAGATTGATGAGCAAGACTTTTTAGATCGCGCAGAGATTTTGTGTTCGCTTGGACAAACCGTATTGGTTTCAAACTATTCGAAATATTATAAACTGGCAGAGTACTTCACGAAATACACCAACGAACGCATGGGTATTATCATGGGCACGAACATGTTGGTGGAATTGTTCGATGAGAAATACTACCGCAATTTGAACGGCGGAATTTTAGCTGCATTTGGAATTCTCTTCAGCAGAGATTTGAAAATATATTTATACCCGTGGTTCGACGAAAAGACAAACACCTTGTACACGACAGAAAACTGTCCTGTTCATCCGCGTTTGCTTCCGCTCTTCCGCTACATGGTAGACAACAAGCGTATTATTGATATTGCGGAATACAACCCCGATGTACTTTCCATTTATTCTCGCGATGCTTTAGAGCATATTCAGAACGGACATGAAGGTTGGGAAGAAATGGTGCCGACGTATGTCGATACCTTGATTAAAGAAAACAAGTTATTCGGGTATGATCCGGAGCAAATTCCGAATCCAGAATTCACACCACCGGTTAGAACGAAGTGGAGTGAGTCGTTGAATTCAAATTAAACAGAAAATAATTAAATAGATATGTCATATTTTTTCACATCAGAGTCTGTGTCTGAAGGGCACCCAGATAAAGTAGCCGATCAAATTTCAGACGCGTTAATTGATGCGTTTTTGGCGCAAGACCCCGAGTCGAAGGTGGCTTGCGAAACGTTGGTTACTACAGGACAAGTTGTTGTAGCAGGAGAGGTGAAGTCTCAGGCTTATGTAGATTTACAAGATATTATTCGTGAGACCATTTCTGAAATTGGATACACGAAGAGTGAGTATATGTTCGAAGCGAAGTCTTGCGGAATTTTATCTGCCATTCATGAGCAGTCTGCCGATATTAATCAAGGGGTAGACAAGAAGAACAAGAAAGATCAAGGTGCCGGTGACCAAGGTATGATGTTCGGTTATGCAACGAACGAGACCGACAATTACATGCCGCTTCCGCTAGAGTTAGCGCATTCTTTGTTGCGTGAGTTGTCTGCTATTCGCAGAGAAGGAAAGCAAATGAAGTACTTGCGTCCAGATGCAAAGAGCCAGGTAACCATCGAGTATTCAGACGATCACAAGCCTTTGGGTATTTCTGCGATCGTGGTGAGCACACAGCACGACGATTTCGACAAGGAAGCGAAGATGTTGGCGAAGATCAAAGAAGATGTCCGTACGATCTTGATTCCTCGTGTTATGAAGAAGCAACCGAAGCGTATTCAGAAGTTATTCGATGGGAAGTATGCTTTGCATGTGAATCCAACTGGAAAGTTTGTGATTGGAGGTCCGCATGGTGACACTGGTTTAACTGGAAGAAAGATTATTGTTGATACTTACGGTGGAAAGGGTGCACACGGTGGTGGCGCATTCAGCGGAAAAGATCCGAGTAAAGTAGACCGCAGCGCGGCGTATGCTATGCGTCACATTGCGAAGAACTTGGTTGCAGCGGGTGTTTGTGACGAAGTGTTGGTGCAAGTGGCTTATGCAATTGGAGTTGCGAAGCCGGTAGGATTCTATGTGAATACGTACGGTACTGCTCGTGTTGCAATGAACGACGGACAAATCGCATCTTTAATTTCGAAGAATGTGGGAATGACTCCATATGAAATCGAAACACGTTTCAACTTGCGCACACCTATGTACAAGGAAACAGCAAGTTACGGTCACATGGGAAGAACGCCTAAGACTGTAACGAAGACGTTCAAGATGCCAAGCGGTCAAAAGCCAAAAACCATGAAGGTGAATTTATTCCCTTGGGAAGAAACGGCAGAGACGTCTAAGAATTTTAAGAAGATTTTCGGGATTAAATAGTTGATTATTCTTCTTTAAGCATTCTTGATCGATTGACTTGGTTTTAGCGCAGTCTAGGGCGATGTAATATTCTATTAGCACAAACTACAATTCGGCGTACTTTTACTTTGAATCAATTAGGGTAAATGGAAAATTTGGATCAGTTTTTAATTCAGAAAATAGAGGAGTTGTCTTTTACTGAAGTCAGTAAATCAGATCGCTTGTGGACAGATAAAATCCTAGACTCGATAACCATAGTTGAGCTGGTGGTTGCCATTGAGATTCAATTTGGAGTTAAAGTGCCGAACGCGGATATTATAGTGGAAAATTTCGATTCGATAGATTTAATTGCTGATTATATAATTAAAAGCAGAGGTTGATTCATTGACTTTCATAAGGCTACATATTGTCCCTTTTATTTTGTCGGTAATTATTATTTGCGGTGTTGTTTTTTTATTCCCAAATGATTCAGTCTATGTTTCGCAATCAGTAAGCATAGGTTGCTCGCAGAAAAAATCATACATCTATGACAATTTCGACACTATACCAGAGGGAATTACACCGTTTGCAGCAGCAATAAAAGACAAGGAGAGTATTCTACTTTTAGGATCCTCAGAACTTACAACTTCTTCAGATTACATTCCATATCAATTTTTTAATAACCAAACCCCTTTCAGACTTGTTGCATTTGGACATGCGTTTTATCAGACGTTCTCGATGTATTGCAATCTACTAGCTTTCAAAGGAGACTTGTCAGGAAAGAAAATCTGTATTATTCTGAGTCCGGGTTGGTTTGAATTAAGTGGAACAAATACCGAAGCTTTTCTGGAATTTGTCCGACCAGAGATGCTAGCGAATATTATTAATGACGAAGGACTTTCTACGGATGAGAAATCAGTGATAGGGGATTATGTAAAAAGAAACAGTTCGTTTTTTGCTGGGTTATCCCAGTCTATGGAATACTTAACTCTTCTGAATGAATTTTTTATACCTTTTCGAGAACAGTGGTTAAGGCGACTGAAGAGTAAAATCCCTCAGTATAAATTTGAAAGTTGTAACTTTTTCGAGAAGAGGCAATTCGAGTATAGCTATCCTGATTGGAATCAGCTCAAGGAAAATTCTAAGTCGTCTTTTGCGAAGAAATGCTCAAATGATTATTTTATTGATGACGAAAGTTTAAAGAGCATTTTAAATGGGGCTTCAGAATTTAAGAGAATAGATGCTCATCCAGTTGGTATTCGAAATAATCAAGAGTTTGAAGACTTTAAACGATTGGTTAATTTACTAAAGAGCGGCGGTGCTAAGCCTATTTTTGTTATTCAGGGTTTAATTCCCACGGGTTTCAATCATTTGGAACGTTTTGATGAATTGAAGATTGCAATTAAGAAGGAATTAGATGATAGGCAATTTCCATATCTCGATTTGTTTGAGATAAACCTTGAGAAATATCAACCGGGAACTCTTCACGATTTAAGTCATATGGGAGATTATGGGTGGAATGAGGTAAATCAATTTATTTACAATCAATTTTGCTATGAAAAAATCAACTAGGAATTTTTTTGTCTATTTATTTGTTTTCATTGGCTATTTGTTGTTTTATGTATACGATGTTGAATCGTTGATTTACCCGAATGATCACAAAGAGGTCAAGTCTAAAGTGAGTTTTGTCTATGAACAATTCTAATTCAAATGGTATTAAATAATTCAGCTATACTGCCTTTTAGTGATTGGAATTTTTATTGGATTGCTGCGGCGGCGGTTGTTTTTACGTATTTGCTAAAGTTGTTTTTGCCAGATAGAAATTATGGGGTTTATCGTTATTGGTTGCTTTTATTAGGTCTCCTTTATTGCGCTTTTCTATTTACAAATCCAATTGGGATTTTGGGATTTGTTATTTACAGTTACGGAATTTATTATTGGCTTAGCCATGGTAAAGAGCGTTCGAGAGGATTTGTAGTTTTGCTATATACTCTTCCTTTGCTATTAAATAAATTCCTTCATGTATTTCCTGATTTAAAGACGGATTTAAGAGTCGTACTTCAAATAGCTGGAATTTCATACATGACTTTCAAGATGCTACAAATTCATTTTGATGAGCGACAAAGCGAACGCATAAAAATTTATGATTATGCTAATTTTTTGCTTTTTCCGCCAACACTCTTAATAGGTCCAATTGATAGGTATAGAAGATTTCAGGATAATGTTTCTCAAGGATTTAGTGTAATTAATCAAGAGCAGTTAAGTATTGGAATGACATTTTTGGCTCAAGGGATATTGTATAAATATATTATAGCTGCTGCAGTTCAATCGTTAATATTAAATCACATTGAGGGTTTGCCATTCATGACATATCATCTAATTCAAATGTATTCATACCTCATCTATTTGTTTTTCGATTTTGCAGGATATTCTCTACTTGCCATGGGGTTAGGGAATATGTT
Organism: Flavobacteriales bacterium; assembly: GCA_044349305.1. GTDB lineage: Bacteria > Bacteroidota > Bacteroidia > Flavobacteriales_D > Sanyastnellaceae > CAIZGX01. The sequence goes on along the minus strand of JBIKRF010000093.1, from coordinate 3,820 downwards.
AGGTGTTGTTGTTCCGTTTAATTTTGACCGTCCGTTTTTGGCAATTAATCCAAAGGAATTTTGGCAGCGTTGGCATAAGTCATTAGGCGATTGGTTAAATGATTATTTTTTCAAACCCATCCTTCGTTACCTTACTTTTAAAAACGTATTTACACCGGTAGCTAGACAGAGTATCGCCTTGTTTTTGACCTTTACGTTAATGGGGTTCTGGAATGGTTTTGAATTGCACTACATAGCAAGCGGAATGTTGTTTGGGCTTTATTCTGTCATACATAATTACTACCAGATACAGTGCAAAAAGAAAAAGCGGGATGTGTTTTTTGGTTCGATGAAACCGGCGCTTGTTAAATATCTATCGGTATTTATCATGTTTAATTTGGTCGCGATTTCCATTTATATATTCAGTGGTAAATTATTCTAATTATGAAGTTTTGCTTTGAAACCCGCAAGTTTATTGAAGTTGATTACGAGAGCGAGAAATTTGCTGTCATTGGTGAAAACATTAGTCTTAGTTGGAATGAATTTAAGACTGCGGTTGAATATGTGTCCGATTTTTTGACTTCAGATACTGAGTTGATTCGCGAGTTGCCGGTAATTATTTACGGTCATAAGAATGCAGAAATGGTTGTGGCCATTTACGCATGCATGCACGCTCGAATTCCGTACATACCGATAGACGAAGTTTATCCTAGAAATAGACTTGAGCGTATTGCCGAAATTTCAGGTGCACAACGAATAATCAATTGTAGCGGGAAGGAACGGGTTGATGTTAACGGTGTCACGGAAATAGTGTATTCTCATGATGAACCTTTGATGATTGAAAAAAAGGACTTCGTCCCTAATCCAGTCAAGTTCTTGTCAGTTACAGATCCTTTAGTCTATATCATTTTCACATCGGGAAGCACAGGAGAGCCGAAGGGTGTTCAAATTTCGAATGAGGCTATTTTATCTTTCACGCGATGGATGACGAGTGATTTTGGTTTTAAATCGAATGATGTCTTTGCAAATATTGCGGTATTCAGTTTTGACTTGTCTGTGTTTGAGTTAATGACATTTGGAGCTTTAGGTTCGACACTTTTATTGAATGGAAAGAATACGCTCCAAAAGCCCGATGAATTTCTTCTGAGATTGGCTAATTACAAAGCTTCTGTCTGGGTTTCTACCCCTTCTTTTTGCTTAATGTATGCAAGAGAGACTTTTGCTGAAATTGAAAAAAACATTGCCGTTTTTCTTTTCTGTGGCGAAGTATTACCACATGCCCTAGCGGCGTCTCTGAAACAGTTATATCCAAATTCAAAAGTATTCAATACCTACGGCCCGACAGAAGCGACAGTAGCTACTTCTCTCGTAGAAATAGACGCAGATATTTTAGTTAAATATCCTTTGTTACCTGTAGGCTTTCCAAAGAGGGAGTGTGAAATTACGATAGAGGAAAATGAAATCGTAATTCACGGCCCACATGTCTCTTTGGGATACCTAAATAGGCCGGATTTGAATGAAGTGAAATTTGGTTTAAGAGACAATACTCGATTTTTCAAGACAGGAGATCTTGGCTACCTTGAAGATGGTATGTTGTTTTGCAGAGGGAGAAACGATGATCAAATTAAGTTACGTGGATTCAGAATTGAATTGAATGAAATCACGGCTAAAATTGACGCGCTTTCTTTTATTGAAAAGTCTGCGACCATAGCGTTAAAGAGAAATGAAGAAGTGAAGAAGATAGTAGCGTTAGTTACGCTTAAGGATGAAGTGGATTTCGATGTTAAAGCAGCTGTATTTCAAAGCTTGAAAGCGTCACTTCCAGAGTATATGATACCTTCAGATATTAAAGTGATTGATGAAATTCCACTGAATCAAAACGGAAAGGCAGATCGAAATCAATTGACTGAAATTTATCTTAAGAGGTAAGAGAAATACGGCAATGTTTTCTTTTTGATTCACCTTTGTTTAATAGCAAAGAGATTTGATTTTGTAGGGATATGCTAATGTTTTGAAATATTCTGCCCATTCCCAGGTGCCTCCGAAATAACAGCCGTAAAAGTTGTAGTTTGTTCTGAAATTTAAAATAACGAAAAAGGTCAAGGTAAGAAACAGCAATCCTTTTAAGTATATTTTTTTGACTGAGAAAAGTCGAAATATCAAAAAGCTTAAAGGAAATGAAAGTAAGCTGTAGTACTCTACCATATTTCTCATTCCAGCCCCACATCCAAATTGCCAGGTATGCCACGACGCAGTTAGATAAATTACCGCAAATACAACTGCAAGATACTTTATTCCATCAGCAGTTTTGTGCTTTAACATTATTACTATTCCTATTATGATTAAGACAAATACAATGCTGTATGGAATAAGCCCATTTTTAGGAGAAAAGATAACTTCAGATAAATACGGGTTAAATAGATTGGAAAATCCTTCGCTGCCGTATGAATAGGTAAAAAACGAACCGTAGGCGTATTTCCAATAAAAAAGTTGAGGTGAAAAAACAATTAAAAATGAAACGAAATAGATCAAAATATTCTCAAAAGTGCATTTTTTCTTGAATGTAAAAAATAATTGTTGAAAGCTCGAAGTGTCCCAAAGAAACAGTATTGGTGTGAATATAATATTGGTAGGCCTTATTAAAATAGAAAGCCATACGATCAAACTTAGAATTATTTTATTTGAAAGTTTATACCTAAAACCCTCAGTGTTTGTAATAATGTATAGTATGAAAGAGAATAGGAAAAAGGAGTATACATGGGACATTCCGGTTTCAACAATGCTATAATAGTATAGGTTTGTGCCGAAGAAGGTTAAGAGAAGAGTGCTAATTAATATTGCGGAATTGTATTTAGTGTGGGCTTTTAATGCTAAAAACAACAAGTATAGGCCAAGAACAAGATAAAAGACAGACGCTATGTTTATGGCTTGTCGATAGAAATACGAGTACCCATCTCTGGGGTAGTTAGAATATTTAGTTATAAAATCAGCGGTCAAAAAAAATGGCAACTGCATTAGAGCAACCCCATAGGTGTATTTTGTGATGATTTTCCCAGTTGTTAAATTAAAACCTTCTCCTGTTTTTCTTTCAATTTCATTCGGAAAAGCATTTGCTGTGTATGAGTATATAAACGTTGCCGGAAGAAAAACATTGTAACCAGCTCGATCTGTCCAAAGTTCTGATCTAAAAGTGTCTGGAGGAATATTCTTGTGCCTTTCTAAAGAAAGCATACAGAGCCTAATAAATATTATTGCGAGGAGGACAGCTTTAAATTTTGTCATTTGCATTTACATTCTAATTATCAACTAGGCTAGAATCTTATTCATTAAGTTTAACTAACGAATATTCTAAAATATTTTGAGACTCATGAAATTGTAGGATTTTAATTTACGTTGGTTTATTGTTTTTTCTTTTAGTGAGAATTTCAAAGTATTGGAAAATGATAACTGGAAAAACACTTGCGAAAATCATTACTGATGGAAGTGTAAGCCGGTCTCCTTGCCAAAAACTAATTCCAGTAACGAGAATGTAATAAAGCCAAAGTGCACAGGTGATCAACAGGAACACTAGCGGCGGAAAAGAGCGATGCTTATATAGTAGTATTAAAATTGGAATGGTCAGAGCGGTTAGAATAATGGCTAGAATAAAGTAGGCTTTGTTGTATTTAGATTCATACTTTGCCAAACCTTGATTCTCATACCCCTCGGGGTATAAAAGGAAAGTAGGAGAACCCTTGAGATTGTCTTTGATGTTTGTAAAAAATAAATTCAAATAAGTTGGCAAATGATTGGTCATGTATTCGAGTTGTTCCTTTCGAGCGAATTCGCGCGATTTGATTCG
>JBIKRF010000017.1:0-33110 GCA_044349305.1 Flavobacteriales bacterium | reverse complement strand
AGGCGATTGCCTTTGGTTGCCCCTTTTCCTGAATTTTCCTTTTTCAGAACATGTAAAATAGGAAGTTTGGTTTCGTCAGATATGCCTTCGCACAAAACATGAGCTTGATTGTATCCTCGCTCTCGTTCCTTGTTTTTATGAATCGGAATGGGTACAATGAAATCGACGTCTTTCAACCAACTTGTTGAAACAATTCGAGCGCCCATTTCCCTTCCAAAGAAATGGCCAACTTCCATATTCTTTTTATATTTCAAATCATGAATGGCCCGCTGTTCAATACTTTTAGGTTGAAAGAAGTAGAGCGATTGAACGCTTTCCAAATTCATTCTAAAACCTAATTGTAAAAAGAGCATGTTACTCTTGCGATTGAAGTGGTTGGTTTTATGAAGGTATTGCTGACAAAAGAAACACACGCCTTTTTCTTGCAGGTTAAGACTGCGGTTGCAGGCACTGCATACACGAGGAAACCAACAGTTCAATAGAATATTCGAAATCTTTATCATAATTATGGCGCTAAGATGAAAAATGAAGTTTAAATTTGCGGCCTATGATTATTCAGGTTTTAAAGTCGAAAATTCACCGAGTAACTGTAACTGAGGCAGATGTGAATTATATAGGTAGCATAACAATAGATCCAATTCTATTGGAAGCGGCCAATATGATCGAAGGTGAGCGCGTTCAAGTTTTAAATTGTGCCAATGGCGAGCGTCTTGAAACCTACATTATTTTGGGTGAAAGAGGAAGTGGTGTAATCTGTTTGAACGGCCCAGCCGCATTGAAATGCACCGTTGGCGACATCGTTATCGTATGTTCCTATGCTCACCTTGAATTTGAAGAGGCTAAAACTTTCAAACCATGGGTTATTTTCCCGAATACTGAAACAAATACGTTGGTTTAATTCAACGATTTTTTATTGAAAGGAGGGAAGTATGTTGGCTTCCCTTTTTTGTTGTTTAAAAGGAAGTCAAAGAGTTCTGTTGTTCTAAACATACGTTCGAGCGCCCCGTGGTCGTGCGATTCAAAAACAGTAAATTTCACGTTTTTTTCATCGCACGATTTGATACGTTCAACAATTTCGTAGGATTCTCCAAATGGAACTGCACGATCTCTTTTTCCGTGTGCAACCCAGACAGGAATAGTTGAAAGTCGGCACGCATCTTTCGCACTTCCGCCGCCGCAAAACGCCGCTGCTGCGCAGAATAATTCAGGGTATTTCCCTGCGGTATGCAGAGTTCCGTATCCGCCTAAACTCATTCCTGTGATTGAAATGCGCGTCGTGTCTACTCGATGTGTTTTTTCTAATTCTCGAATACAAGCAACAACCTTCGCCGGATCCCACGATTCTCCTTTTTTTACTTGAGGTGCAATGATAATTGCAGGAAAACTTCTTCCTTTATCAACTTCATGAATAAGACCGTACGATCTTACAATCTCTAAATCAGTTCCGCTTAGGCTTCTACCATGTAAGAACACTATTACAGGCCAAGCACCATCTTGCTGACTATTGTAATTTTCGGGTTCGTAGCACCAGTAATGGTAAGGCGATTTTGAATTTTCAACTTTGAATAATTTCGCTTTTTGGCCAAATGAAAAGGCAATCATTGACAAACAAATAAGAAGGGTCGTTAATTTTTTCATTCGAGAATAAAGCTGAAAATTTTGTTTCCCCTTGCGGGTTGAATAATTCTGTTTCCCCAAGCGATTGGAGAAGACTCAAAGGTACATCCGAAGTTTTCTGAATAAATAATACTTCCGTTCATTCCGTCTATTAAATAGATTACCCCGCCAACGGTTGGAACGAATAAAGTTGGATAACCATTTTTGTCGTATAGCGCAATTGGGGATACCCAACTGTATTGTTTAAAGGGCACGCTGAAAACAAGCGCTCCTGTTTCTTTGTTTAAGGCAACCAATTCACCTGCTCCGTTTAATGATGTTCGTGAAAAGATCGTGTAAACTAGGTTTGACGCTTGCTGCCTTCCAATTAGCGTGGTCGCAAGAACGCCACCGTTGTTTACTTTTACTCCAACAGAGGAGTAACATTCTTTTTCATATCGCCAAACTTCCTTCCCAGTTAGCCCATCTAATTTTCTTAAATATCCAAAGCCGGTTAAGCCTTGCTTGTCTACTTCATTTCCAATAAAAACAAAAGGATTTTCTTGTTCTATTGAAAGAACTGGCGAAGCGTCGGAATCATCTGTATTGAAGAAATGCCAACGTGGTTTCATGGTTCTTAAGTCTGCACAAAATACATTGCCACCATTGTCGGTGAAATACCCTAATTGCTTGTATGCGCATGGACTCGATTCAATACCTTGGTGATGAGATGCTGATAATCTGTAGCGGAATTGATCAATGGCGTTGAATGATGTGTCGCTATAATTTGTTCGGTAAATAACCCCCGATTCAGTTGGCCAAATCATCGTAGTGCTAGAAGTGTCGAGCAGCGGCGACGCATCACATGCTCCCCATTTGCGAAGTGAAAAAGAAGATGGAAGCATTTCTTCGTGAATCAGTGATTGTTTTTTCAAATGAAATACACGCCACGCCATTTTTCCTCGATGAGGAATACCCTGTCCAACGAAGAGAAGATCTTTATTTTTCGGATCAATACTCGGTGTTCCTTTAATTGGGTTTCGAAGGAAAAGGGGTGGACGAGTCTCTGTGCCGGTTTCAAAATCGAGGAAATAGATCTTTCCAGACAATGAAATTTGAATGACTTCTTTCAATTCATTCTTAGAGAGAAATTGAGGATTGAGGTTGCTTAACGATGCAATTTCAGCTTTGCTCCAATTCACAACGAGCGGTTGCCCTGTCCATCCGGCTCCACCTCCCCAATAACCGAACGGACCGTTCATGGAATCGATGGCGGTTCGGAATTCCCACGAACGCGTAATTTTTTTCGGTTGAAAGGAAACGTTTCCACGAACTGGTGAATTGCGCTGATTTCCGCCGCGAAAGGTGAAAATTCCAGCACTGTTGTCTTCGTCTATTTCGAAATATAAACTTTGAATATTTTGAATTGAATCTTCTTTCGATTCGATCGTAAAACTAGTGTCCAATGCAAAAGGGAAATAGGAAATTTCCTTTTTCGCTGCAACAACGATTTGCTTTTCTAACTTCGATTCCTCACCCGACGCGTTCTTGCACGAATGGAAAAGCGTTGCGCATATGCACGAGAGAATTATATAAGAACTTGCTTTTATCATGAAGTCGTGCAAAGATAGTCACAGAGCTTCCACTAAATTTGCACTCAAATTATTCACTATTATGAGCGCTTGGGAGAATACAGAGAAGTTTGCTAAATCTAAAGACGGAGCCAATCCGTTAAAAGCATTGCGTGAGGAATATTTCATTCCAGAACACAACGGTGCGCCCATGCTATACTTTACGGGCAATTCGCTCGGATTGCAACCGAAAGGGGTGAAGGAATATTTACTTCAAGAATTAAGTGATTGGGAGAAGTTTGGCGTAGAAGGGCATTTCGATGCGAAACGCCCTTGGTTTAATTACCATGAAGTCTTAACCGATTCGTTGGCTCGAATAGTTGGAGCAAAGAATTCGGAAGTAGTTGCTATGAATCAACTCACCGTGAATTTGCATTTGATGCTGATTAGCTTTTATCGTCCTTCCGGAAAACGAAACAAAATTTTATTCGAGCATAAACCTTTTCCTTCCGATAGATATGCATTTGAATCACAAGCGAAGCTGCACGGCTTGAATCCCGATGAAGTGTTAATTGAAATGCAACCGCGAGCAGGGGAAGTATTGCTTCGTGAAGAAGATATTCTTGCGAAAATTAACGAGTTGGGTGAAGAATTGGCCGTTGTTTGCTTTGGCGCAGTGAATTATTTCAGTGGTCAATATTTCAATTGCGAAGCACTTGCAAAAGCAGGACATGCCGTAGGTGCGAAGGTTGGATTAGACTTAGCGCATGCGGCTGGAAATATTGATTTGAAATTACACGATTGGGATATTGACTTTGCGTGTTGGTGCAGCTATAAATATTTGAACAGCGGTCCAGGCGGAGTCTCTGGAGTGTACGTGCATGAACGCCATCACGGAGAAGAAGTTTTGCGTCTTGCCGGATGGTGGGGTAACAAAGCAGAAACGAGATTTCTGATGCAGAAAAATTTCGATCCAACACATTCTGCAGAGGCATGGCAAATGAGCAATGCTCCGGTATTGAGCATGGCGGCGCACAGAGCCGCGTTAGATTTATTCGACAAAACAACAATGGATGCATTGCGCGCACAATCCAAGGAACTTACCGCTTATTTAGAATTTATTTTCGATGAATTGAAAGCCAAGGGAGTGCCAGTTGAACAATTGACTTCGCGAAATGCGAATGAAAGAGGTTGTCAACTTTCAATTCGATTAGAAGGAAGAACAAAAGATTTTGTTGGGGTATTGGCGAAAGAAGGAGTAGTTGTCGATTGGCGCGAACCCGATATCATTCGCATGGCACCTGTTCCAATGTACAATTCGTTCGAAGACATTTATGCCCTTGGACAAATTATGGAAAGAATCTACGGTTAGAATTAATTAAAACCGAACGTTGTTCGGATGTGAATTAATTCGAGCCGAATAAGACTTTACTTGATTCATAAAGCAGCTTCAATGCGCCAAGTAACATAACAAGTGCAAATCCGAATTTCACTTTTGCAATAGGAATGTTGTGGGCGAATTTGCTTCCGAAGAGTGCGCCTGAAATAAATCCAGCACCGATAAGAAGAGCAGCTGCAGTGTTCACGTTTCCTTGCTTGTAGTAATGCATTACCGCGAGGAATCCTACCGGTAAAAGCAAGACAGCTAAACTGGTTCCTTGCGCTTGCAATTGTGTGTAACCAAGGAAGTAAACCAATGCTGGCACAATGATAAGTCCGCCTCCGACACCAACAAATCCGCTAAGCATTCCCGAGGCCATGCCAATAGCGAGAAGCAAGAAAACAACGTATGCAGTAATTTCCATTTTCATAAAGTGTGGGTGAAAGTTAGTCTTATTTTTAATTGTTCCACTTCAAAGTTCCCTTATTTTTGTTCCACATAAATTGAAAACAATGAATTTTCCTGCTGAATTGAAGTACACAAAAGACCACGAGTGGGTTCGCATCGAAGGCGATATAGCTACTGTTGGCATTACAGATTTCGCACAAAGCGAATTGGGTGATATCGTATTCGTTGAAATTGAAACACAAGGTGAGAGCCTTGAAGAACACGCAATCTTCGGAACAGTTGAGGCTGTTAAAACCGTTAGCGATTTGTTCATGCCAGTTTCAGGAACTGTGGTTGAAGTGAACGCTGGATTAGAAGCTGATCCTGCAGATGTAAACAACGATCCATACGGAGACGGATGGATGATTAAAGTGAAATTATCAGAAGGAGCAGATTTAAGTTCATTAATGGACGCTGCGGCTTATGAAGCTTTGGTTGGTTAATCTTCCAAAACAATATAGAACAGCTGCTCACATTTTGTGGGCAGTTGTTGTTTTTGGCCTACATGCCCTACCAACTAAGTCATTCCCGAAAATTACTTTTTGGGAAAATTTAGGTCCAGATAAAATTGTTCACGCTTTTATCTTTTTTATCGGTTCTTCTCTTGCGTTATTTTCCGGATGGGGTAGAATGAGGTCGGCTATCGTTTGGATATGCGTTGGAGTGCTTTTAGAATATTATCAGTTCTTTTTTACTTCGGATCGTTTTTTCGATTGGTTCGATGTTTTGGCAGATGCCATCGGAGTGTCTTTGAGCATTTGGTTCCTGAGGAAGCAATAACAATGAATTTGTATGGAATATTTGCCTTTTTGCACCTAATTGGTTTCTATGATTGGATAGATTTGTATAACTTTATCGGAACGAATGAAAAATAATCGATCTACATCTAAAGTTGCATGTGCAAGTCATTGTTCTCGACAATACAATTCACCATTGTTGAGATTATTATTTTTTATTTTTTTCTTAGCCATAGGGCAAGTTGGCTTTTCACAGAATCTCATTACTGTCTCGTTTAGCAATGGTTTTGTGGGTGCTAGCACCGGCTATCACTCTGCAACGAATAGTTATTATTTAAATGGAGTTTCAGGTTTAGGTTGGGTTAATGCTCAATTTACTCAGACTTCTCCTAAGGATATTTTCGTGACGCAGGGAAATCAGATTGTGGGTTCTCTTCAGATTACAGATGCTTCGGGTGTGGAGCACACCATTTCAGGATCTATTAAATGGAGAAGTCCGAGTGGTAAAGCTTCAACAACCGTGGTTTTTCAGCCAAACATCGGATTTAGTTATACCCTAGCTACGAACGGTTTCAATGGCGCAGCCAACTATACAATTACGAATACGACGTTTATTGGATTAACATTCAACGAACAAACCCTAGCGATGACTGCAGTGCCGGGAACAGTTAAAGGTAATGCTGCTCTCAAAGGACTTCTAAAAACATTGAATGGCTACCTCTCATCTTTTGCAACCATCTCTATTTCGGATGTAACTGTAAATGAATCGGCAAACTCGGCAACAATTACTGTTGGAATGTCGAAAGCGGTTTCAAGCGTTGTTTCGGTAAGCTATTTTACTAAGAACAACACGGCGATTGGTGGTTCAGATTATCAAAATTCTGTGGGCACGATAACTTTTCCCGCTGGAAGTGTGTCGCAGACTATTGTTGTTCCAATTCTAAATGATGTAAATATTGAAGGTACAGAGCAGTTTACCGTAAACTTAACTAATCCTGTGAATGTTTCCCTGCGAAACCGGACTGCTAATGTAACAATTGTAGATAATGAAGATTATTCGGAAGTCTGCAACGGAATAGATGATGATGCCGATGGACTCATAGACGAGGGCGTATTGAATACGTATTACTCGGATGGCGATTCCGATGGTTACGGTGATGCATTGTTGAGTATTCAAGCTTGTAAAGCTCCATCTGGATATGTGATTGGAAATGGCGACTGCAACGATAGTAACTCAGCTGTAAATAATGCAGCAATAGATTTGTGTGGAAATGGTATTGACGAGGATTGCAATGGATTTGATTTAGTTTGTGCAGTCGCGGGTTGTTCAGATGTTAGCGCATGTAATTACAATGCATCGGCAACTATTTCAGATGGCAGTTGTATTTATGCTTCTGTTTGGTATTTAGATGCCGACGCAGACGGATATTATCTCAGCACAAGCGTGTCTTGTAAAAGTCCAGGTTCAAAATACACCGCCACAGGAGGAGTGAGTGGAGACTGTAACGACAATAGTTCAGCAATTAATGGCGGCACAAAGGAAATTTGTGGCAATGGAATCGATGAAGATTGTAATGGATCAGATCTGATTTGTTCCGTATCGGGTTGTACAGATGTTAGTTCTTGCAATTACAATGCATTGGCTACGTTGTCCGACGGAAGTTGTGTCTATGCATCCACCTGGTATTTAGACGCAGACGCAGATGGATTCTACATCAGCAAAAGCATCTCTTGTACGAATCCTGGAACAACTTTCAATAACGTTGGTGGAATAAGCGGAGATTGCGACGATAAAAACGCATCGGTGAATAACGGAGCGTCAGAAATATGTGGAAATGGAATAGATGAAGACTGCAATGAGTCTGATTTAATTTGCACATTAGTTGGCTGCACAGATGCAATCGCATGCAACTACAATGCGTTGGCTAATATTTCAGATGGGAGTTGTTCCTATGCTTCTTCCTGGTATTTAGATGCGGATGCAGACGGCTATTTTGTGAGTACAAGTTTGTCATGCAATAGCCCAGGTGAAAAATACAACAACAAAGGTGGGATAATCGGAGATTGTAACGATAACAATGCTGCAATCAATAGCTCCGTTACAGAAATATGCGGCAATGGAATCGATGAAGATTGCAGCGGTTCGGACTTGATTTGTTCATTGTCGGGTTGCGCTGATGTTAACGCATGCAATTACAATCCGTTATCTAATGTTTCAGATGGAAGTTGTAGTTATGCTTCTTCTTGGTATTTAGATGTAGACGCCGATGGATATTATGTTAGTAAAAGTTTGTCGTGCACCAGTCCAGGTTCAAACTACAACAACAAGGGAGGGGTGAATGGTGATTGTAATGATAACGACCCTGCGGTTAATAGTTCAGCCATAGAAATATGTGGCAACGGAATCGATGAAGATTGCAACGGGGCCGACTTAATATGCGAGTTGTCGGGTTGCTCAGATGCAACGGCCTGCAACTATTCTTCATCAACGAATGTTTCAGATGGAAGTTGCACTTATGCCTCGGCTTGGTATTTAGATGCCGATGCCGACGGATACTATATCAGTACGAGCTTGTCATGTGTAAGTCCAGGAGCAAACTATAATTCTTTGGGTGGAGTAAATGGAGATTGCAACGATAACAATCCTGAAGTTAACAACGCTGCATCTGAAATATGTGGAAACGGATTGGATGAAGATTGTAATGGGTCGGATTTAATTTGTGCCGCAGCAGGCTGTATCGATATAAGTGCATGCAACTACAATGCAGCGGCAAATGTTTCTGATGGAAGCTGCTCATACGCTTCAGCATGGTATTTAGACCTTGATAACGACGGTTATTATGTTAGCACAAGTGTTTCATGCGTAAGCCCTGGCCCTGGCTATAACACTGCTGGTGGTGTAAATGGAGATTGCAACGATAACGAAGGAACAGTGAACACAGCAGCAACTGAACTTTGTGGCAATGGAATCGATGAAGATTGCAATGGTTCTGATTTAATATGTGCAATAGCTGGATGCACAGATGTGAGTGCATGTAACTACAATGCATTAGCGAACACGTCAGATGGAACTTGTGCATACGCTACTCCGTGGTATTTAGATTTAGACCTTGATGGATTCTACGTGAGTTCAAGTTTGGCATGTCTAAGTCCAGGAAAGAACTACAATGCTGCAGGTGGAATAAATGGGGATTGTAACGACAACAGCGCAACAGTGAACAGCACTGCAACGGAAATATGCGGGAACGGTATAGACGAAGATTGTAATGGATCAGATTTAATTTGTGCATTAGCGGGTTGTACAGATGTAAGCGCTTGTAATTACAATTCATTAGCTACTTTGTCAGACGGTAGCTGTTCCTATGCATCTGCATGGTATCTTGATTTAGATGCAGATGGATATTATTTAAGCACTAGCGTATCGTGTGTAAGCCCAGGTGATAACTACAACAAAACGGGTGGAGTAATTGGTGATTGCAACGATACGAACCCTATAGTTAACAACGCCGGAACAGAAATATGCGGGAATGGGATTGATGAAGATTGTAATGGATCAGATTTGATATGCGCGGTTGCAGGTTGCACAGATGTTAGTGCCTGTAATTACAATGCGGCGGCGAATATTTCTGATGGAAGTTGCAATTATCCATCTGCATGGTATTTAGATGCCGACGCAGATGGTTTCTACGTGAGCAAAAAACTTTCTTGTTCAAGTCCTGGAGAAAATTACAACAGTGTCGGAGGTTTAAATGGCGATTGCAACGACGCGAACGCTGCAGTTAACAGCGGTGCTGCAGAAATTTGCGGTAACGGAATCGATGAAGATTGTAATGGTTCTGATTTAATTTGCGCTTTGACTGGTTGCACAGATGTTAGTGCATGTAACTACAATGCATCGGCGAATATTTCTGATGGAAGTTGCACCTATCCAATGCCATGGTATCTAGATGCCGATGCCGACGGATTCTACATAAGTAAAAGTTTATCATGTTCCAGTCCAGGCGCGAACTACAATGCCGAAGGTGGTGTAAATGGCGATTGTAACGATAGCAATTCAGCAATTAATAGCGCAGCCACAGATATTTGTGGAAATGGCGTAGACGAGGATTGTAATGGGTCTGATCTAATTTGTTCAACCAATGGTTGTATAGATGCAGCAGCGTGTAACTACAATTCAGTAGCTACATTATCAGATGGAAGCTGCACCTATCCATTAGCTTGGTATTTAGATGTCGATAAAGACGGATTCTATATTAGTAAAAGCTTGGCTTGTTCAAGTCCCGGAGAGAATTACAATTCTGAAGGTGGTGTAAATGGCGATTGCAATGATAACAATGCTAAAGTAAACAGTGCAGAAACAGAAATATGCGGAAACGGCATCGACGAAGATTGTAATGGTGCAGATCTCATTTGCACCGTGTCGGGTTGCACAGATATCAGTGCATGCAATTACAATGCGTTAGCAAATATTTCGGATGGCAGTTGTGTTTTTGCGACGTTGTGGTATTTAGATGCGGATTCAGATGGTTACTATGTAAGCAAAAGTTTATCGTGCTCAACTCCTGGTGTAAACTACAATGCGATCGGTGGGGTTATCGGAGATTGCAACGACTCCAATGCGTCCATTAACATGTTAGCATCAGAAATTTGTAATACGTTAGATGACGATTGTGATGGAAACATCGACGAAGAAGCGACGTTGGATTGTGATAATGACGGATTGACGTTGGGTGAAGAATCAATTGCGGGAACCGACCCATTAAATCCAGATACAGATGGCGATGGTTTAACGGATGGTGCCGAGTTGCGCAGTGGAAAGAATCCGCTCGACCCAAAGAAATAGTTTAAAGAATTTCTTTCAATATTTTAAAGCGTGTTAATGCTTATAAATGAAATTTCTTAAGGATATTAAAAGCTATTTGTTTTTCGCAATGCGCGAAGAATTTGTTCTTCTTTTTGACCTCTATTTCCTTCGAGAATAATAAAGTTAGTTTCACAATTGGCCAATTCAGTTTGGTATTTATTGAAAAGCCGAACTCTTTCCGAGTAATCGGGTGCACTTCTCAAGGGATCGTCTTCCCATTCCACATCGGGTGCGCACAAAAAATGAATATCCATTTTATATGATGGAAGAATTTCAAGTTCAGGTAAATTCAATTTGTAAACTTCTTCATTCCAAATTCGAAGAACAAAAATGTCTGTATCGAAAATTTCAATGAGCGAAGATTTCGATTCCATAAATGAAGAGCATTGGCGCTCCACTATTTTCTGGAAGTCGAATTCACTTGCCCGGGATGTCTGATTCTGTTCTAAATATTCACGCGCGTACTCAAGTATTAAAATACTGTTGGGAAGTTCTTGGTGAAGCCACTTCGAAAAAGTAGTTTTTCCACTCGATTCTGGTCCTGTGAATGCAATGCGCATTGAATACTTTGTTGTTACTTTGCAAAGATGTCAAATACTGAACGACTCTCATCAAAAATAAAGCAACGTGACTTCAAATTGAATGCATTGCTTGAACTTACCGAAGCTATTAATGCAAATAGTTCAGAGGAGAATTTGATTTTCCAATTTCAAAATATTGTTCAAACGCATTTAGGAATTGAAAAATTAGTGCTTTTTGTCAAGCGAGAAGATTGGCAGTGTTTGCTTCAATACGGTGAAATGAATGTTTCAGAATTCGTAATTCCTGCAGACGTTTTTTTTCATACAAACAAAGGAGTAGCGCTTTCTGAAGATGCCTCGCACGAGTCATACGATGTAGTTATTCCTGTGTTACATAACGATCAACCTCTTGCAATTGCGTTGGCAGGAGACAATTCAGAAGATACGCGTGGTATGAGCCCAACTGTTAAGCACATGCGGTTTTTACAAACATTAACTTCTGTGCTTAGTGTGGCTTTAGAAAATAAAAGACTGTTGACAAATTTAGTTCAGCAAGAAAGATTGAAAAAAGAGCTGGAGCTGGCTGCCGAAATGCAGCATTTACTTCTACCTAATCAATTTCCAGACACACCAGTTTGGAACGTTCAGGGTATATACAGAGCCCATCAACAGGTGGGTGGAGATTACTACGATGTTTTTCAAATTAGCGAAGAAGAATGGGTGTTCTGTCTTGGAGATGTTTCGGGTAAAGGAATGCCCGCAGCTTTCTTAATGTCGAATTTCCAGGCCTATGTGAGAAATGCGTTTGAAGACAAACGTCCGAATTTAGAAGTTCTCGCAAATAAATTGAACAAGCGTGTTTGGGATGCCGCGCAAGGCGAAAAATTCATTACGTTTTTCTTAGCCGTCTATAATTCGAAAATTCAAGAATTGGAGTATGTGAATTGTGGGCACAATGCCCCTGTATTCAAAACTGGAGTGGAATTCAAACATTTTGGCGCAACTGCAATTGGTTTGGGAATGCTTCCCGAATTGCCAAGAGTAAGTTCAATAAAACATGAGATTCAATCTGAAGATATATTACTGGGTTACACAGATGGACTTGTTGAGGTAAACAACGATCAAGGTGACTATTTCGAAATAGAAGGGATAGAAAAAAATCTTATTGGAACACACGCAAAAGATATTTGTATTGCAGTTGAAACTGCTGCAAATCTTTTCCGCGGTGAATGTCTCTATAACGACGATGTAGCCATATTAGCTATTTGTTGGAAGTGACATGTTCTTGCTTCTGAAGATGAAATAAATCCATTGCTACCAGAATTCCAATGAATCCCCAAAAAGGTACCGAAGCTTTGTCGGTGTCTAAATAGTTATTCAACGTGCCGTGAACGAAGTAGGTGACAAGGCCTAAGAATACAGTTATAATAATTACGCGATGTTCTTTTTCAATAGCGGAATAGAACAATTTAAAGCCAAGAATGATTGCGTAAACAAAAATCGAAACGAAAAGCAACATTCCCAATACGCCTTCTTCAGCAAGCGGCCCAAGATATTCGCTGTGAGCATTCCCTCCATCGCCATTGTTAGTGCTAATGATTGTTCTGTCTTTTGCTTGCTGAAATGGAGCGTAAACGAATTGGTATGTGCCAGGACCCCATCCTGTAATTGGTCTTCTGCGAAACATTTCCATTGCGCAATGCCAGCGATTTAAACGCTCCAAATTCGAAGCGTCGGAAGAAACGTTAGAAATGGAAGAGACGTGCTCATCTAACTTATCACTACTCTCTTGCTTATTCTGTCCAAGCTGTTGTTGAATGTTGTTCCAAGAGAACAACAATATACTTCCAGAAATAAGGGTTCCATAGATGGCATATTTGAGCGGGACTCGAAACATCATGACAACGAAAACACCCAAAGCAACAACTACAGAAACCCAAGCAGCTCTCGTATAGGAAAGCACCAATCCAATAGTAAGAATGAACAATGCAGCATAAATAAAGAAGGTCACTAGCGGACTTTTCTTTTTAAGAAAAAGCAAGCCTACGGATACAGGAAAAAACATGGCTAATACAGCGCCGTAACTTGTGTGGTCTTTGAAAAGAGGCTCCATTACCCAATGCGCACTTTCTTTGTCGAAATTGAATTGGGCGTGTCGCGAAACCGTGTAGATTATCACAATACATAAAGGTGCTAGGTAACTAGCAAAGAATTTTTTTATGTTGGAAAAATCTTGAAAGAGATGCGCACCAAGTAAATAAAATCCAGAGATAAACCAAAGTCGGGTAGCAATGAACTTAAACGATACCAACGGGTATTCGCTTGTTACAGTAGTGAATACCATCCAAAGCAAATACAAGCCAATGATGTATGTGAACGGATGACTGAAAATTCTACGGTCCACACTTTTTCCTGAAATAATTTTGAAAATCATGAGCAGAAGAAGGGCCGCAATAATGGGTTCTGTTGGAAGGTACATTCCAATGTGTGCCACTTCCATCTCTTCAAGATTAATGCTAAGGGGTGTAGCCATAACGCTGAAGAACCAAACCCACTCAATCTTGTGAATAGCTAACCACAATGCAAATAGCACAGCAGGTAAAATAAACAGCACATAAACCTCAAAGGCAACAGCAAGACCTTGCGTAAGAGCGAACAAACTGCCCCAAAAAAGAATGGGCTTATTTTGAATAAATGCTGTGAATGATTTCACTGCCTAGGCCTTTTTCAACTTTTCAATATTGTCTCGTATCAGAATCACTACTACACCAAAGACAAATGTGGCCATAGCGCTAACAACAACAATGAGCCATCGAATGGGATAAGATTTTTTGTCAGCTGCCGCTGCTTTATCTACCACAAGGTGAGAAGAGATATTCGATTCAACATCTATTTTCATGAGGTCATAACGTTTTCTTAAGATTTGCATCTTCTCATAACCACCGTCAATTTCGCTCTCTATTTTCTTGTAACGTGTTCCGTATTTCGAAAGGAAATCCATTTGCACTTTAATTTCTTGCGCGCGATCAGGATGACCTTCGACAATCGCAGTTCCATACTGCTCGGTTAAATAGGCAATTTGATCTTTATAGCTGTAAACGCCTTTTTCTTGCAGGTACTGCATAGAATCTTCCAGAATTTTTATTTCGGTTTGAAGGGTTTCTAGCGAAGACTTGGCATACAAGAAGGCCGACATTGCGCGGTCGCTGCGCATTTGATTGCTAACCGAGTCGGTTAATTGAGCTATATCGTTTGCAATGTCTCGCGCTCGCTCAGGCGACTCGTCGAGAACAGTAATTTCGATTGATCCAAATCGGGTTAAATCGGCTGATACATTTTCGATGTATTCTTTTCCTATTAAGGTGTTGGCTCCGCGATCGGTTTTCGCAATGTCATAAACTTCCCACAAATTATATTTTTCTATAATTCGACCTCGAACCTGGTCCGAGTTAATGATTTGCATAAGACGCTCTGCGTCTTCTTCCTCGCCATACGCAAGGATATCTGACTTCTTAACGTCTTCTAAAAGCTGTTCCCCGAAGCTGTGTTGCTGTGATGCGAAAAGCACAACGGTGCTTTTGTATTTTTCGGTAATGATGAATGAAGCCGCCGCAGAAATAATTGCTGCAGCCACTGTTACTGAAAAGAGGTGTTTTCTCCACTTGAAGACAACGACTAATAGATTTGACGAATTCAGAGATTCTTCAGAGTTATTTCCTTGGTTGTTCATGCTTTGGTCAATGATGGTGCAAAAGTAAGGTCTTTTGCAAGCGGTTCGAACTGCTTAAAGTAGTTTGCTCGGAAATATTGCCTGCACCATGTTTTTCAGGGTGTAAAATAAAAAATGGCAATTCAAGACATTTTTCAGTACAAAATTGCACTTCCTGTATTACTTTTGCGCCCGAAATTCAACCTGAATACATCTTTCTATGTCAACTCAAAATGGTAAAGTAGTTCAAATTATTGGCCCTGTGGTAGATATCTCTTTCCCTGCCGGCCAAAAACTTCCAAACATCCTAGATGCCCTTGCTATCAAGCGTGCTGGCGCAGACGATCTAATCCTAGAGTGCCAAAAGCACGTAGGTGAAGACACTGTTCGTGCTATCGCAATGGATGCAACGGAAGGTCTTCAAAGAGGTGCTGAGGTTGTGGCCCTTGGTCGCACCATCACCATGCCAACTGGAGATCAAATCAAAGGTCGTTTGTTTAACGTAGTTGGAAAAGCAATTGACGGAATCGGAGAAGTGAGCAACGAGAACGGTAACTCAATTCACCGTGCTGCTCCTCGTTACGAAGATTTGTCTACTGCAACTGAAATCCTTTTAACAGGTATTAAAGTAATTGACTTGATCGAGCCTTACTCAAAGGGTGGTAAAATCGGATTGTTCGGTGGTGCCGGAGTAGGTAAGACGGTATTGATCATGGAGTTGATCAACAACATTGCAAAAGCATACACAGGTCTTTCTGTATTTGCTGGTGTTGGTGAGCGTACTCGTGAAGGAAATGACTTGTTGCGCGAGATGATTGAGTCTGGCGTTATTAAATATGGCGATGCATTCGTGCACGAAATGGAAAAAGGCGGATGGGACGTATCTAAAGTAGATATGAAAGCTCTTGCTGAAAGCCAAGCGACATTGGTATTCGGACAAATGAATGAGCCTCCTGGAGCACGTGCGCGTGTTGCATTGAGCGGTCTTTCAGTTGCTGAGTACTTCCGTGATGGAGATGAGCAGTCTGGTGGACGTGATATCCTCTTCTTCATTGACAACATCTTCCGTTTCACACAAGCGGGTTCTGAGGTATCGGCACTTTTAGGTCGTATGCCTTCTGCGGTAGGCTACCAACCAACATTGGCCTCTGAAATGGGAGCTATGCAAGAGCGTATCACTTCTACGAAGAGAGGATCTATCACTTCGGTTCAAGCGGTATACGTACCTGCGGATGACTTGACTGACCCTGCTCCAGCTACAACCTTCGCTCACTTAGATGCAACAACTGTATTAAGTCGTAAGATTGCCGAATTAGGTATCTATCCTGCGGTAGATCCATTGGATTCTACTTCTCGTATCTTAACTCCAGCTATTGTTGGTGACGAGCACTACCGTTGCGCACAACGTGTGAAAGGAATTCTACAACGCTACAAAGAATTACAAGATATCATCGCGATCTTGGGTATGGACGAATTATCTGAAGACGATAAATTGTCGGTATACCGCGCTCGTAAAGTGCAGCGTTTCTTGTCTCAGCCATTCCACGTGGCAGAGCAATTCACCGGTATCCCAGGGGTATTGGTTCCAATTGAAGAAACAATCAAAGGTTTCAACATGATCCTAGACGGAGAGTGTGATGAGTATCCAGAAGCTGCTTTCAACTTGAAAGGTACCATCGAAGAAGCTATTGAAGCTGGTAAGAAAATGTTGGCTGAATCTAAGAATTAAGAGCAATTATGCGCGTTGAAATAATTACCCCAGAAACCGTACTCTTCCAAGGTGAAGCGGAATATGTTTTCCTTCCAGGAAGTTCAGGTGGATTGGGAATCTTGAACAACCACGCCCCTTTAATTTCTTCATTGAAAAAAGGAAGCGTGCGTGTGAAAGATGCTCAAGGCAAAGAATTGACATTTGATGTGCTTGGTGGTACCGTTGAGGTATTGAACAACCAAGTAATGGTTTTAGCTGAATAATACTTCCTTCACGGAAGAACAATCTAACGTTATGAATATTGAACAACTCAACACCAACTCTCTAACAGGAGAGTTAAAGGTGACTCTTGACCCTATTGATTACAACGAAAACTACGAGGCGGCTCTTAAGACCTACCGTAAACGCGTTGAATTACCAGGATTTCGTAAAGGTGCGGTTCCTGCTTCTTTAGTGAAACAACGTTTCGGAAAGTCATTGCTTGCCGATGAAATAAACAGAATGTTGCAAGAGGCAATCGGAAATTATGTTTCTGAAAACAAACTTGAGTTGTTAGGTAGCCCAATTCCAAAAGAGGGCGATGATGTGGGTGATTGGGACAACCCTTCAACTTTCACATTTACTTACGAAATTGGATTCGCTCCTGCGTTCGATTTGAATTTAGACAAGTCGAAAACTTTCACAAAGTTGGAAGTTGATGTGAACGAAGAGCTTATCTCTCGTCAAATGAAAGAGTATGCGCGTCGTCACGGCCAACTTTCTAAACCGGAAGTTACCGAGTCTGAAGACATGATCATGGCAGAAATTGTCGAGGTGAATGCAGACGGTTCAGTTAAAGAAGGTGGTGTTACAAACAAGACTTCTATCTTTTTAGAATACATCAAAGACGAAGCGACAAAAGCTTTGTTTGTTGGAAAGAACATAGGTGAAAGCGCAGTAGTTGATCCGTTCATGTTGAATAGCGATCACGAAGATCTTTCTCGCATGTTAGGTGTTACGCATCACGAGCTTCACCACATTGATTCAAAATTCCAAGTGACCATCTCTGAAGTTATGCGCATGCAACCAGCAGAGTTGAATCAAGAATTATTTGATAAATTATTCGAACCAGGAACAGTAACTTCAGAAGAGCAAATGAAAGATCGCGTGAAAGCGGACCTAGCAGCTATGTTCGAGAAGGATTCTGAATGGATGTTCAAGCGTGACTTCGCGAAGGATATCGTAGATATGGTTTCTATTGAATTGCCAGACGAGTTCCTTAAGCGTTTCATTATTATGACTAACGAGAAGCCTATTGAAATGGCTCAGTTGGAAATGGAATACCCAGGTTACGCAAACGGATTGAAGTGGCAGTTGATTGAAAATAAAATCATCAAAGAAAACGAAATCAAAGTATCTGTAGACGATGCAATGGATTACGTGAAAGCTTCTTTGGTAGATCGTTTCAAATCTTATGGCATGCCTGTAGATGAAGAGCGTTTAGATCAATTAGCGAAGCAAACACTTGCGAAGCAGGAAGAGGCGAAGAATGTATACGACATGTTGTATGAAGATGGTGTAATGAAAGTTGTTCAAGCAAATTGTTCAGTGAAAGTTGAGCGTTTGGCTTACGAAGATTTCAGACACCGTGCTCAGCACTAATTAGAAATATTAGAAAAAGAAAAACCTCGGAACTTCCGAGGTTTTTTTATGAATTGAAATTCAATCTTTAGTTTTGAATCAAAGAGATCTTTTCTAAGATTTCTGAAATCTCACGCTTAGCAGCAACAATCTTTTTCTCAATTTCTTTGCGCATGCCTTCAGCACCTTTACCAGTGAAGATACCCATGTTGTTTTCGTAAGATTTGATGTCGCCTTTCAACTTGTCAATCTTATCACGCAAAATCATTTTCTCTCTGCTTAGCCCTTTGTCGCCAGTAGACTTGATCGTTTCAATACGCGACTTGTAACGAGTCATGTCAGCTTCTTTGCGATCAGCATTCAACTTGCCATACTTATCGTCGAAGGCAGCTTTGTGACGCGCTTGCATTTTCGCATATTGCTCACGAGGAACATGTCCAAGTGCCTGCCAACGTTCGTTAAATAAACGAAGCATAGACAAGTCTTCATTTTTATTTCCAGAAAGAGGCGTGTTTTCAATTTCGGTGAGCAAGGCTTCTTTCAATCTTAAATTCTCTTCTTGAATACCTGTCAACTCTCCGAAGTGTTCTTTCTTTCTTTGGAAGAAAACGTCGCACGCAGAACGGAAGCGCTGCCATAACTTCTGCTCTTCTTTCGGGTCGGCACCACCAACTTGTTTCCACTTGTCTTGAAGTTTTTTAATTCCTTCAGTGGCTAGTTTCCAATCGCTACTGTCTTGAAGCGTCTTCGCTTCGCTGATGATGGTCTCTTTCGCTTTTTTATTTTTCTCGTAAACCTCTTTGCGAGATTCAAAATAAGTACTGCGCTTCGTGAAGAACAAATCACACAATCCGCGGAACTCTTGCCAAATTTCTTCGTTCTCTTTTTTCTTAACCCAACCGATGGTTTTCCATTCTTCTTGAAGTTTTAAAACTTCTTCTGTCCACTTATTCCAACTGTTACTTTGAGAAAGATCCAATTCAAGAATCTCTTTCATGCGTTGAATAAGCAAGGTCTTCTTTGAAAGGTTTTCATTGCTACTTGCGCTTAATGCATCGTAGTGTGCTTGAATGCGCTCTTGTTCAACGCGAAGAATTCCAAAGAAATCGTCTCCCATTTTTTGGAACGTTTCTTTCGGAGAAGGACCAATCTGCATCCAATCGCGTTGAAGCTTACGAACTTCAACTTCCAATTCGTTTATCGATTCAATAGCTGAAAGCCCTTTCGCTAATTCCATTAACTCTTCTTTCAACCTCTGGTTAACTTTTAAATCGTTCGCTTGAAGTTCTTTGTAGATGTTAATGTGATAGAAAAAATCTTGATTCGCCTTGTGCCAACGATCTATTAGCGCAGGGTATTTATCTCCAGGAACATCTCCGGTGTTGTCCCAATATTCTTTAATTTCTTTTTGAAGAGAAAAAGCCTTTCCAATATTTTCTTCATTCTTGGAAAGTCGCTCCATGCGATCACACAAGTCAGATTTTATCTCGAAGTTTCTTGAACGCTCCTGTGCAAGTGCCTTTCCAGCCACTTGAATTTTGTCTTCATATTCTTTCAATAATTCTTGAAGAGAACCTTCCAATTCATGAGGGGTGTATACAAAATCTACTTCCGTACCTTCTGCATTTTCAGCTTTGAATTGTTCCCATTGCAACTGACGCTCTTTCACGCTTTCTGCCTTCCAATTACTGCGAATGTTTTTTACTTGATCACGCACCAACATAATATCTTCAGCTTGAAGTAAGTCGCGCAACTGGCCTATTAATTCCTCTTTCATTTTTAAGTCTTCGATTCTCTCACAAATTTAACAAAGAAATTTCATAAATCCTTTGAACATTTCTCAAGGAGCTTAGTATTATTTCTAATTTAGAAAAATGCAAAATGAAGGGCCAATAGACTTAGCAAAATGCCGATTGAAAATTCAGCGCTATTGCGACAAGGCAGAGCGTGCACCCTTCGATGTCGAGAAGAAGCTCATTCAATACGGAGTGTGGCAGAACGACAGGCAAGTCTTAATAGCGGAACTTATCTCGTTAAATCTTTTGAGCGAATCGCGATTTGCTTCAGCTTTTGCGCACGACCACTTTGAATTTCGAAAATGGAGCAAACGGAAAATTGAATTGCATCTGAAAGCAAAACGCGTTTCTTCCCGAAACATTCAAGATGCTATTCGAAATCTTCCAAGTGAAGGGGATGTGTTGCAAATAAGAGCGCTACTTCCTTCCCTACAAAAGAAATATGAAAAGAAAGGCAGGTTAAAAAATCAATATGCCGCCAAAGCCCTGATTCGAAAGGGTTTTCAAACGGAAGAAGTGTTTAAAGTGCTTCGCGAATCGAGTGAAAGTTTTGACACGTTTTTAGATTAATTGACGTACTTTCGCGCTATAAAATTTCATTCCAGATGGCGATAACAATTGACGCGATCAACGAACTGAAAGAGCGCACGAGAGCGCTCGGGAGGTATCTTTGACGTGGAGGTAAAACTCCTCCAAATTCGTGAAGACGAAAAACTAACACAAGACCCCGACTTTTGGAACGATCCGAAAAAAGCCGAGGCAACCATGAAGCAAATCCGCAATAAAAAATTGTGGACAGATGCTTATCAAAAATGTCAATCTGCGGTTGACGACACGCAAGTGCTTTATGAATTTTTCAAGGAAGGCGAAGTAGACGAAGCTGAACTCGATGAGCAATATAAAATTGCTTCTACCGAGCTTGAAGAGCTGGAGTTTAAAAACATGCTTTCTGCTGAAGAAGATAACTTAAGCGCTGTCCTTCAAATCACGGCTGGTGCTGGTGGTACAGAAAGTTGTGATTGGGCAAGCATGCTCATGCGCATGTACATCATGTGGGGTGAAAAGAGCGGCTACAAAGTGAAAGAACTTGATCTTCAAGAAGGAGACGTTGCAGGTGTAAAACAATGCACGCTCGAATTCGAAGGTCCGTTTGCGTTTGGCATGTTGAAAGGTGAAAACGGTGTACATCGATTGGTGCGTATTTCTCCGTTCGATTCTAATGCAAAAAGACACACTTCATTCGTAAGTGTGTATGTTTATCCGCTAGTAGACGACACCATCGACATTCACATTAACCCGGCAGATATTTCTTGGGACACTTTCCGATCGGGGGGTGCAGGTGGACAAAACGTAAACAAGGTTGAAACCGGTGTGCGATTGAAACACAAGCCTTCAGGAATCATCATCGATAACACCGAAACGCGTTCACAACTTCAAAACAAAGAAAAGGCTTTGCAATTGCTGAAGTCACAATTGTTTGAAGCGGAGTTGGCTAGACGTCACGCTGCACGCGACGAGATTGAAGCAGGGAAAAAGAAAATCGAATGGGGATCACAAATTCGTAACTACGTTATGCAACCATACAAATTGGTGAAAGATGTTCGTACGGGTGAAGAAACCAGCGATGTAGAAAAAGTAATGAATGGTGAAATAGATAATTTCTTGAAAGCCTTTTTAATGGGACAAGGAAAAGGAGTTCAGCATTCCGATAACGACGATTTATAATTTAACACATAACGATCATGGAAAATTTTCGTATTGAAAAAGACACAATGGGCGAAGTAAAAGTGCCCGCAAATGTTTATTGGGGAGCTCAAACAGAGCGTTCAAGAAATAATTTTAAAATAGGACCAGAGTCAAGCATGCCGAGAGAAATCGTGAAGGCTTTCGGAACATTGAAAAAGGCTGCAGCACACGCCAACTGCGAGTTAGGAGTTTTACCAGTAGAAAAGCGTGATGCGATTTCTGCAGTGTGCGACGAGATTGTTCGTGGTGAATTGTACGATCAATTCCCGTTAGTTATCTGGCAAACAGGTTCGGGTACACAAAGCAACATGAACGTGAATGAAGTGGTTGCAAACCGCGCGCACGTTTTGGCTGGTGGACAGTTGGGTGAAGGACAAATGTTGTTGAATCCGAACGACGATGTAAACAAATCACAATCTTCCAACGATACGTATCCAACTGCTATGCACATGGCGGCATACGAAGCGGTTGTGAAAGTAACTATCCCTGGAGTAACTCAACTTCGCAACACACTTGCTGCGAAATCAAAAGAGTTTATGAATGTGGTGAAGATTGGACGTACGCATTTAATGGATGCTACGCCTGTGACTTTGGGGCAAGAATTAAGCGGGTATGTAGCACAGTTAGACCACGGTCTTCGTGCATTGAACAACACGCTTTCTCACTTAGGTGAATTGGCTTTAGGTGGAACCGCTGTAGGAACAGGTATCAATACACCGGAAGGATATTCAGAATTGGTAGCTGCGAAAATCGCTGAATTCAGTGGTCTTCCTTTTCAAACTGCTCCAAATAAATTTGAAGCGTTAGCTGCACACGATGGCATTGTTGAAACACACGGTGCATTGAAGCAATTGGCAGTTTCTTTAAATAAAATTGCAAATGACATTCGCATGATGGCGAGCGGACCACGCAGCGGAATTGGAGAAATTCATATCCCTGAAAACGAGCCAGGATCTTCGATCATGCCGGGTAAAGTAAACCCTACACAATGCGAAGCATTAACCATGGTTTGCGCGCAAGTGATGGGTAACGATGTTGCGATCACTGTTGGTGGTACACAAGGACATTATGAGTTGAATGTGTTCAAACCAATGATGGCATACAACTTCTTACAAAGTGCAATTCTTTTAGGAGACGCTTGCGTTTCTTTCGATGTGAATTGCGCAGTTGGCATTGAGCCAAACTACACACGCATAGAAGAATTGGTCAACAACTCGTTGATGCTGGTGACTTCGTTGAATACAAAAATTGGATACTACAAAGCGGCTGAGATTGCTAAGACAGCGCACAAGAATGGAACTACACTTCGTGAAGAGGCAATTCGTTTAGGACATGTGACTGCTGAGGAGTATGACGAGATTGTAGTTCCTTCGAAAATGGTTGGAAAACTTCCAAAATAATTTGATACTTTTAGTACATGACTGATATTTCAAAAAACTACTGCGTAATCATGGCAGGCGGAATTGGTTCAAGATTCTGGCCTATGAGTCGCACCGCTTTTCCAAAGCAGTTTCACGATATTCTTGGAACCGGACGTACGCTTATTCAAATGACGTACGATCGTTTTCTTCCGCTTGTTCCGAAAGAAAATATTTTAGTAGTCACGAACGAAAGATACAAGGCACTTGTGTTAGAGCAATTGCCAGATCTAAAACCAGAGCAAGTGTTGTGCGAACCTTTTATGCGTAACACGGCACCGTGTGTGGCTTACTCAGCATTTTGGATTGCCGAGCGCACGCCCGATGCAAACATTGTTGTTGCACCAAGCGATCACCTAATCACTCGCGAAGCTTCGTTCATTGAAGACATTCAAATCAGCATGAACCAAGCGAACAAATCGGGTAACCTCGTAACGCTTGGAATTAAGCCTACACGCCCTGATACCGGTTACGGATACATTCAATGGGCCGATGCAAAAGACGTAGACAACGATCGCGTGAAGAAAGTAAAAACCTTCACCGAGAAACCGAATTTGGAATTGGCGAAGGACTTCATTGAAAGTGGAGACTTCTATTGGAACTCTGGAATTTTCGTTTGGAATTTGGAGTCAATCATGAAAGCGTTCCAATCACATCTTCCAGAAATGTATGCACAGTTCGAAGAAGGAAAAGGAAAGTACGGAACAGCAGAAGAAATGGCTTTCATCAACAACATGTACAGCAGTTGCGAAAACATCAGTATCGATTACGGTATTATGGAAAAAGCAAAAAATGTAAATGTTGTATTGAGCGATTTCGGATGGAGTGACCTTGGAACATGGGGATCTCTTCACACGCAATTGTCTTCCGATGAACACAACAACGGAGTAGTGGGAGAGAACGTAATGTTGTACAACTGTTCAGACAGCGTTGTGCACGTGGGAAGCGAGAAGTTGGTTGTACTTCATGGACTAAACGGATACATTGTGGTAGACACAGGTGTTTCATTGTTGGTCTGCAAAAAGGAAGACGAACAAAAGATTAAACAATTCGTTAACGACATTAAGCTGAACAAAGGCGAATCATGGGTGTAGTGAAATATATCTTTTCAATGTTGTTTGTTGTGAGTGCTTTTTATTGCGCAGCACAGCCCGACCCTGATCCTATTCCGGTTCCACCACCACCAATAGGTGATGAAATTCAGATTGAAGAACCCTTGGTTTTTCCTGAAGTTATGCCCGCATATCCAGGAGGAGAAACGCAAATGTTTAAAGATGTCGCTACTGCTATGGTTTATCCTCCGCTCTGTCTAGAGAATGAATTTCAAGGGAGAGTATTTGTTCAGTTTGTGGTAGAAAAAAATGGTAAAATTTCCAATGTAAAAGTTTTACGTCAGCCGGAAGGGGACTTAGGAAAAATGCTGGGAAATGAAGCCATTCGCGTGGTTAAGAGCTTTAAAGACTTTACACCGGGAACTTTGAATGGTGAACCGAAAAGAGTCGTTATGACTTTGCCCATTGTTTTTAAGATGAAATAATTTCTATGAATAATAATTTAATCCTTTGCCCTAACGAAGAATGGGTGTTGAACGACCTAGTAGCTGTAAGGACGGGTGAAACGAAAGTTTCACTTTCCGATTTGGCGAAGGAAAAAATTCAATCATGTAGAACTTTTCTAGACGCATATTTAGAGACGAGCGAAAATCCGGTTTACGGAATCAATACAGGTTTCGGTTCGCTTTGCAACACCGAAATTTCCATGGAAGATTTAAATCTTCTTCAAAACAATTTGCTTCGTTCCCACGCGTGCGGAATGGGCGATCAAGTGCCCGAAGAAATTGTCCGCTTAATGTTAGTGTTGAAAGCAAAGAGCTTGTCGCACGGACACAGCGGCGTTCAATTGGCAACCGTTGAATTGTTGTTGGAATTCTATCACCGAAACATTTTACCCATCGTTTTCACGCAAGGTTCATTGGGAGCAAGCGGAGATCTTTCTCCCTTGTCACACTTGTGCCTTCCATTAATTGGTGAAGGGAAGGTGATGTACAAAGGTGTCGAACGCAACGCAGCCGATGTATTGAAAGAAGAGGGATTGAAGCCCATTGCGCTTCAATCGAAAGAAGGATTAGCGCTTATCAACGGAACACAATTCATGTTGGCTTATTCAGTCGAAAATTTAATTCGTGCTGAACATTTGTTCGACAAAGCCATAACCATTGCAGCCATGTCTGTAGATGCATTCGATGCACGTCCTGAACCGTTCATTGATTTAACACACCGTGTTAGAAATCAAGAAGGCCAACAGATTGTAGCCATTGCCATGCAAGACGCGTTGAAAGGAAGTGAAATTCAAGTTCAGAAAAAAGCGCACGTTCAAGATCCTTATTCGTTTCGTTGCATTCCGCAAGTGTTGGGTGCTTCGCACGACGCCATTGCATATGTGTTAACCATTGTTGAACGCGAGATCAATGCGGTAACAGACAATCCAATTATTTTTCCGGAAGAAAATCAGATTATTTCAGGTGGAAATTTTCACGGACAGCCGTTGGCTTTAAGCATGGATTTTTTAGCTATTGCTTTGGCGGAAGTAGCGAGCATTTCAGAAAGAAGAACGTACAAACTTATTTCAGGTCAACGCGGTTTACCCGCTTTCTTGGTGAAAGATGCGGGACTGAACAGCGGCTTTATGATTCCACAATACGCGGCAGCGTCTATTGTGAGTCAGAACAAACAACTTTGCACACCTTCAAGTGTAGATACCATAGACAGCAGCAACGGTCAAGAAGATCACGTGAGCATGGGTGCGAATGGCGCAACGAAATGCTATCAAGTCGTAAAAAATCTTCAGTCTGTATTAGCAATAGAATTGCTGAATGCAGCGCAAGGACTAGATTTCAGAAGGCCATTGAAGTCTTCAATTCCAGTAGAAACACTTCATGCTGAAATTAGAAAAGTTGTTCCTCATTACGTGCAAGACCGATACCAGCATGCCGATATGGAATTGTCTTTTCAGATGATTGGACTTTGAACTTAGTGTTCAATCAATAAATTTCTGTTTAGGATAGTCTGTCCTTTTTTCAATTGTAGAATGTACATTCCTGATGGCAATTCTTCTACTGAGAGTTCTCGCTTAAGCTGACTCTTATTCCAACTCTTAACTTCTTGTCCCGTTGCAGTGAAAATCCTCGCTTCATC
Source organism: Flavobacteriales bacterium (assembly GCA_044349305.1). Lineage (GTDB taxonomy): Bacteria > Bacteroidota > Bacteroidia > Flavobacteriales_D > Sanyastnellaceae > CAIZGX01. The sequence continues at coordinate 6,799 of JBIKRF010000017.1, read as the reverse complement.
GAAATTCGCAGATTGAGAAATGGTGAAATAGTCGCGCGCAGGTTGCGGAAAAATTTGAATGTTCGTTTCCAATTCATTCACCGAAGTCAGGGTGGTGAAATTGTCTGTTTGAATCGCGCATCCATTCGCATCTCCAATAATGCAGTAGCTTGTAGATACTTCTGGAATGAAGGTGTCTTCATTCGTATCTCCATGCGCCCAGTTCCATGAATAGGGTGGGGTTCCGCCGTAGGAAGTCATTTGCACTTCACCAACACCTAATCCGCCTGGAATAAATAATTCTATTGAATAGCTCAATGTGTCCGGTTCGTTAACGGTAACCGTTTCCTGATATTGACATCCATTCGCATCGGTTATGGTTGTTGAATAATCTCCTGCATACAAGTAAATGGCGCTGCTCTCAAAATTCAAAGGGTCGTAATTCCAACTGTAAGAATAAGGTGCTGTTCCGCCTTGTATATTGTGGAAAATCCATCCTCCTAAATCGCCATTACAAGAAACATCTTGGACATCTGGAGTATTTGTAATTGCAGCGGGTTCGAAAATTGTATCTGAAACAAGGAATGTGCAACCGTTCGCATCGGTTACTTCAGCCGTGTATATGCCGGCGCAAATATTTGATAACTGATTTCCTCCTATAGCACCATTGTTCCAAAGCACTGTAAGTGGGAGTGTACCTGAAGTAACATTGAAACTAATACTGCCGTCACATAATCCGAAGCAACTTACATCTGTGGTAGTCGTTTCAATTTGAAGTGGAGTGTAATTGAATAATTCAACTGGAAGAGAAGTGGTATTGCCTGCATTGTCAGTCACTGTTGCAATATAATTTCCTGGCCCTCCAGAGATGATTGGTCCTGTGCTTCCATTTTGCCAAGCAACAGTGTAAGGAGCTTCTCCACCTGATATGCTAAGCGTTATAGTCCCTATTCCATTGTTCGAACACGAGGGCTGAATAACGTCGTTACTTACTTGAAGCGCAGGATAAATGGTAAGCGAGGTAGAATTTGTAGCGTCGCCTGCTACTGAATTGGACCCATTTACTACATTTCCACTTGCGTAAAAAGTAACAGCCTCGTTAAGCGCTTGTGGTGCGGTCCAGTTGAATTGAAAAACATTGTTTGAAGTCACACCGTTGTGCTCAAGGTAGGTTCTACCGGTGAAAGCATTTTGAATCGTGATTGTTTTTTGCTTAACGTTGGAAGCCAACCCGGTGTATCCATTTATTGGAGAGTTTTCTGCAGCAGTTAAAGCAGTGAATTGGAATCCATATCCGAAAGGACTGCCCATAGCGTTATTCACAGTAACTTTTACAGTATATGTATTTCCAGGAAAGAATTGAGTCGTTGGTATGGTGGCTCCTTGCGCAAACATCTGAACGGTAACAGATGCATTGTAGTTTCCGCCATTGTGACATTGACCACAAGTGTTTTCACCTGGTGCACCAGTATTTCCTGTATTAGCCACAGTAGCTCTGCCATTGCTGTTCGATGCGAAAATGAAATAGCCGATAGCACAAACGAAAAGAATTTGAATCCAACGTAAACGGTTCATGAGAATTTTTTTGTTAAGATAAGTAAAGAAAAGAAAAACATTTACTTTCCACTTCCTTTCAATACAATTACAACTGTGTAGAAGAGAATTTTTATGTCCATAGCTAAGGACATGTTTTCGAGATAAAGCAGGTCATAACGCAGGCGCTGCAGCATTTGATCTACGTTTTCAGCATAACCGTATTTCACTTGTCCCCATGAGGTTATTCCAGGACGAATGCGATGCAATTTATGATAATGCGGATTTATTTTCGAAATCTGATCGATGTAAAATTGACGTTCAGGTCTTGGGCCAACTAGTGCCATATCTCCAGCAAGTACATTCCAGAATTGGGGCAATTCATCGAAGCGCGTTTTTCTTAAAACCTTTCCGATTTTGGTAATTCGATTATCATTTGTTGAACTCAACTGAGGACCCAATTTTTCCGCATCGGTAAACATGCTTCTGAATTTAATAATCTGAAACGGAATGCCATTCCTTCCAATTCGTTCCTGTTTGAAGAACACTGTTCCTTTAGAAGTGGTTTTGACAAGAATTGAAATGAGTAACAGAATAGGCGACAGAACCACAAGTGCAATTGTGCTCAAAACAATATCAAGGATGCGCTTTATACTGAACTGCCAACTGGGCATTAGCAGGGTGTTCAGTCGAATAAGGGGTACTCCAAAAATGCTAGTCATCTTTACATTTCCAGATAAAATATCGAAAGTGTCTGGAATAATATTTATGCGAACATTGTAGTTTTCCAAGAGCGCAAGAATGTTCTCCAACTCTTTGTGGTCGCCACTTTCGATCGATAAAATAACTTCTTCAATTTGGTGCTCTTCAATAATTTCAGGAAGGCTCGGATATTTCCCAAAGAGCGGAAGACTTACCGAAAGCTGTTCATCTGCTCCGTTTATTTTTAGATAACCTTTGAATAAAAATCCAGGCGATTTCTTTAAGGCGTTTATTTCATCTAATAGCTGCACCGCGCGCGCATTTCCACCTACAATTACAGTCGGAAACCCCCATTTTCTCGATTGAATTTTTTTTACCGTTCGTGATGTGATGAACAATCTTAAAGCGAGGGTCACGCATAAATGCGCCAGTAAAAGAAATCCAAAAGTTGTGTAGTAGTAATTGTAATTCGGCAATTCGTCGTCTAACAAGAACAAAAAGAAAATGACAATATTTCCGATTAACGAAGTTGCGAGTACCTGCCCAATCTCACGCAACCGATGTCTCCTCATTACATCGGAATACATTCCCCACATAGCGTAGAAACAGATCCATGCAAGCGGAATGAATGCGAGTGCTGCGAAGAAATTGCTATCCGTATGCAGACTAAAGTCGTAATCAAATTTTTCAGACTCGAATTTCTTCCGAAGAAAGTATAGGCATGCCCAAGACAAAGCAGCAGCAATCCAGTCCGCTAGAACATATGAAAATATGATTCCTTTATTTTTCAAATTCTATTTGTCATTCACTACCAAGTCACCCACTTCAAATTGTCTAGAAAAATATTTACCGGAGTACCTGTGTTTGTTGGAGTCGCCTCTACATACAATTGATGATATTGCGCTGTTGAATTCTGCTGAAGCACATATCCGAAGTCAATGTAAATTTTCTTCCAAACGGGCGAGAGGCCGTCACCACTTGAAGAAGGGTTAATGATTAGTGCGACGTTTTTAGATTGAATGCCACCAGTCGTTGTAATAAATCCAACCGAAAATGTATTGTTACTGCTGTAGTTCATCTCAAGAAAAACATTGTCGCCGCTTTGATAATTCAACATGTCCTCATCTTTGAAATACAAGAGGTTTTGTCCAACGTCAAGATGCCCCCAACCGCTTCTATTTCCCTCGAAAACTTGGGCTGCTGTATTCGTAGTTGAAAGGGTCCCGTTGTTTGATCCTGTTTGAACAAAGGGGCTGCCGCTTTCGAAACCTTTTTCAGAGATAACGGCCAAATTGTAATAAGTGAAACGAGGAAAGAGTGTGTCTACCTGAAAGGCCGTCTGAGTAATAGTTGTGTCGTAGGGCGCGTAGAACGGATAACGGATTCGCGTATTTGAAATTCCGTTGTTCTTTATTCCTGCGAAAATTCGAATATTAGAAGTTCCTAAATCGAGGACAGGAATTTTTGCAGGTAAGTCATACACCCCAAGACTTTTGTCGTTGGCATATACCCATACTTCAGTAATGGCTTCACTTGAGGTGCCTTGATCTACATTGGCTTGAAACGAAAAAGAAGGAATGTAAATAAATGCCGGGTCTTTTTCTTCTGGATTAATAATATCGCACCCTTGCAGGGCAAGAATGGATAGCGTTATAAAAAAGACAAATGGTTTCAATCGTTTTGTTTTGGGGTGCGAATATACATTCACAGCAAAAGGTTACGAAAGGAAACGTAATAAAATTGAGTTTATTGCTAACGAAGAATAACAGTATTTTAATCTTCGGATGTGAATACGTTCTGTCTAATTTTTTCAGCAATCATTTCAGCTACAGCTAACGCCTTGTGCCCGTCTTCTAAAGAAACTTTGGGTTCTGTCTGATGCAATACCGATTCTCCGAAACTGGTTAACTCTTGTTTAAGCGCATTGGTATCCGGCACCGCAAGACTTTTTTTCGTAATCTCGTTCTCCTCATTTTCTCGGATCAACTCGTAGCTGTGCGCGGTTTTATTTAAGAAATCAGAAACGTAACAAGCATCTTTTTGATAGAAACGCATTTTGCGCATGGCGTCGGTGGCTACGCGACTTGCAGTGAGATTTGCAACACAACCGTTGTCCAATTCAATGCGAGCATTGGCAATATCAATATGTGGTGTAAGCACTGAAGTTCCATTGGCGGAAATTCTACGGATATTGGCGTTAGTTACAGCAAGAATCAAATCAATGTCGTGAATCATAACATCGAGTATTACCGACACGTCGTTGTTTCTGTCTTTGAACTGACTCAATCGATGAGCTTCAATATATTTGGTGCTCTCTAAAAGCGGTGAAACAGCTAGGAAAGCTGGATTAAATCTTTCGATGTGGCCTACTTGCGCAATGACTTGTGCTTCTTTAGCGAGTTTTATTAAGCGATTACTCTCTTCTAGGGTCGAGGTTATCGGCTTCTCAATAAATACATGTTTTAGATTGCGAATGGCATTTGATGCACACTGAAAATGAGAAGATGTGCTCGATACAACATCTACAACATCTACTTCATTTATTAAGGCGTCAAGACTATGGCACGGCTCAATTCCGAAACGAGCCGCTGCTTCTTTGGCAGCTTTAATATCCGGATCGAAAAAATGTATAGATTGAAACAATTCCGGTAATTCCGAAAGCACCTGCATGTGAATCTTTCCTAAGTAGCCCGTTCCTAAAACTCCTATTTTCAACATAAATAATTCTCTTCTTATGCAAATGTGATTTAAATTGATGTCTACATCACTTCGTTGATTTTTACTTTTCAACACTGAAAAGCGGATGAAATAGTCGCTTACCTTGGCCATATGATTGAGGATAATTACAGACATAAGGGACTGAGAAGAAAATTAGTGGATGAAATGCGCGAGTTGGGAATTACAGATGCTCGGGTGCTCGATGCTCTGAACAAGGTTCCTCGGCACGCCTTCTTAACAAGTGCTTTTGTAGAGTTGGCATACGAAAACAAAGCGCTTCCAATTGGAGCTGAACAAACCATTTCGGCTCCATATACAGTGGCTTTTCAAAGCCAATTGTTAGATGTGGAAAAAGGAATGAAGGTTCTCGAAATAGGAACGGGTTCAGGTTATCAGACTTCCGTTTTATGTGAAATGGGAGCGAAGGTGTATTCAATTGAAAGGCAAAAGCTCCTCTTCGACACGTCGAAAAAAATGCTTGCGGAAATGGGGTACAAGTGCCACTTGGCTTACGGAGATGGCTACAAGGGAATTCCGGCCTTTGCGCCTTATGATAGAATAATTATCACCTGTGCAATACCGATAGTTCCTGAAGAATTGCTTTTGCAAATGAAACCGGGGGGGAAGTTGGTTATGCCCTACGGAGAAGGAGAAAAGCAAGAGATGACGCTCATTCAAGAGGATGCAGATGGGAATTTTCAGAATACTTACTTCGGAGAATTTTCTTTCGTGCCTATGCTCGAGAAAAGAAGCAACACGAAATCGTAGAATTATTTAATTCGAAGGGAAAAGACTTTTTCCTCGAAGAGATACCCTTCTAATAAATCGCCTGAAGCAACGGGTCCAACGCCTGCTGGAGTTCCGGTGAAAATTAAATCGCCAATTTTAAGCGTAAAAACTTCAGAAACATTTTCGATGAGCTTGTCAATGGAATGAAGCATGTGCGAACTGTTTCCTTCCTGAACCGTAACGCCATTTTTCTTCAAGGAGAAAAGTATGGGGGAAGGGAGGGTTCCTGTTTCGAAGAATTTCTCACTCACGAAGGCAGATCCATCGAACGCTTTGGCGCGCTCCCAAGGAAGACCTTTTTTCTTCAACTCATCTTGAACATCGCGAGCGGTAAAGTCAATTCCTAAAGTTACCTCATTGTAATAACGCGGAGCGAATGCTTGTTGAATGTGTTTTCCCAATCTATTTATTCTGAAAACCAATTCCAATTCGTAGTGCACATCGTTTGTGAATGCAGGTATAACAAAGGGGTTTCCTCTTTGAATAATAGCCGAATCGGGTTTGCAGAAGACAACAGGATTTTCAGGAACCGCGTTTCCTAATTCTGCAGCATGGGCTGCATAGTTTCTTCCAATGCAAATTATTTTCATTAGGGTCTAGCTATAAATTCAACAATCACTTTTCGATCTCCAGGGTTCTTTCCAATTGATCCAACATCTCCAACGAACTTCGCCACACAGCGGTTAGAATCTATTCCTGAATTCACAATAAAGTTCCGCACAGCTTTCGCACGTTTTTCAGATTCTTTCCAGTTCTTTTCGCTGCTTCCATTTCGATCGGAATACCCGGTGATAAGCACTCCGGTTTTACCATTTCGCGCGAGTTTTTCAACGACTTCATTCAATTGCTGTTGTGCTGTTGTGCTCAGATCAACACCCGATTTTTCGAAATAAATAACAATGGGTTGAATAGGTACAGGTGCTGCAGTAAATTTCGGTAAACTCGATTTATCGTTTCCGTTCAACCATTGCCTTGCTGCACCATCAGATGAATAAGGCACGATGGGTAGAAGCGAATCTTGCGACGCGGGTTCTTGTCCAAGCATTGAAAAGCTTGATGCAAAAAAAAGTAAAAATAT
>JBIKRF010000091.1:0-9424 GCA_044349305.1 Flavobacteriales bacterium | reverse complement strand
ATTTATTCCCGGAATTGCACTCATGTGGTTTCTTTTCCGTTTCGGAATGTACCGTAGAATGAATAAGAACAATGGGTAATATTGAAATTTCTCAGATACTAATTATTCTTGGCACCCTTGTCGGATGCGCCTTCTATTCAGGGGTTGAAATCGCTTTCCTTACTTCCAACAAACTAAAAATTGAATTGGATAAAAAGCAAGGCGTTTTTGGAGCTTCCATTCTTTCTTCTCTTGTAGGAAAACCAAAACTCTTCCTTGCGATGCTCTTGGTGGGAAATAATATTTCCTTGGTTATTTATGGAATTGTATTCGGTGATGTGCTTACTACTTTGCTCGAATCTTCCTTTCCATCTTTGGATGAAGTGGTCGGATCCTATGGCGTATTAATTTTACAAACCATCATCTCTACCCTGGTAGTACTCATTTTTGGAGAATTCATTCCGAAAGCATTGTTATCGGCCCAGCCTAACAAGTGGTTGCTTCGACTATCTCCGCTTATTGCTATTTGGTACGCGGTATTGTTTGTATTTGCATACAGTGTTACAAAAGTTAGCGAATGGATAATTTCAATGCTCTTCCGAAACTCACCAAAGGAACAAGACATTGTTTTTGGAAGAACAGATTTGAATCACTATTTGGAAGGATTTACTGGCGCGAATTCGCAACAGAATGAACTTGATCTTGAGATACAATTCTTTCAAAATGCACTTGATTTTTCTTTGTTGAAGGCACGCGATTGTATGCTGCCTCGAAACGAAATTGTTGCAATTGACATTGCTGAAAGCATTGCGAAAGCTAAAGATCTTTTCATTGAAACGAAACTTTCCAAAATCATTGTCTACCGCGAAAACATTGACCAATTGATTGGATACGTTCACTTCAGCGACTTCTTCAAAAACCCGAAAGAAATCAAAGAAATTCTTCGTCCTATTGCAATTGTTCCTGAGCCCATGGCCGCCAACGAAATCTTGAAAATTTTCCGAAGTCAGAAAAAAAGTGTAGCCGCCGTTGTCGATGAATTCGGCGGAACCAGTGGGTTAATAACTTTCGAAGATATTATTGAAGAAATTTTCGGAGAAATTGAAGATGAGCACGACACCATCGATAATGTTGAGCGTGAAATAAAAAAAGGCATTTATGATTTCTCAGGAAGATTAGATGTGCATTACATCAACGAGAAATACAAACTAGAACTTCCTGAAAACGAAGAGGAATATGACACCCTCGGCGGACTCATTTTAAATTTCCATCAAGACTTCCCAGAAGTGAATCAGGAATTCATCATTGACCGCTACCGATTCACAATTTTGGCCGTTAATGAACGTCAAATTAAGCTTGTTCAGCTTCAAAACATTGAAGAATTGACAAATAGCTGAGCGATTCTAAAAAAAAACAAGGAATTTTCAAGCAAATTTCCGATATTCGCACTCCTAAATTTTATAGTCCATAACTATGGCAATGATTTCAACCCTTCGTAAACAAGGATGGCTAGTATTAGCCCTAGTCGGCATTGGTATTGTCGGCTTCTTAATTCCGTATGACGCTGTAATGGCTATGTTCGGCGGCCCTTCAGATAAAGTTGGTGTAATTAATGGCGAAAACATTAAGCAAGACCAATGGAGAGCTATGCTTCAAGAGCAATCGGAATTATTCAGTTACAACAACAGCCAAGCCCACGGTTTGGAAAATGATGTTTGGAACAACTTAATCGAAACCACTCTACTTGAACCTGAATACCAAAGCCTTGGCTTAATGGTAACAGATGAAGAATTGGATGAAATTCTTTTCGGTAACTTCTTAAGCTCTTACGTAAAAAGCACGTTCTACCAAGGACAAGACTCACTACCATTCAAAGAGCAAATGCGTGAAAGTTTCAAGAAAATGGAAACTGAAAAGCCCAACCTATTCACTGGATACAGAAGAATGGTTATTGAAAAACGCATGAAAGAAAAGTACGACGCATTGGTTAGCGCTGGTGCTTATGTTAACTCTTTGGACGCGAAAAGCATGTTCCATCAGTCTAATGACAAGGCTTCCATCGTTTATGTAGTTAAGCCATACGCTCAAATTATGGAGAGTGAAATTTCATTCTCGAACGAGGACATTGAAAATTATTACAACGAGCACAAGAACGATCGTGATTTCAAACAAGAAAGAAGTCGCACCATTGCATATGTTCGTATTCCTTTGGTGACAAGCGCTGCAGACAGCACGGCTACACTTGAGAGCCTTCAAGCAATTGCAGCTTCCTTCAAAGCGAACAAGACTTCTAAAGAAGATTCAACATTTGCTATTTTGAATTCAGGTAATCCGGCAAATGGAAAAGTGAAATATGCATTGGGAAGTTTCCCAGAGCCATTCAATTCTCAATTAGCTTCAGATAGCATTGGCCGTGTAATGGGACCGTTTGTTTCTGGTGGAATTGCTCGTGTAGTAAAATTAACTTCACGCGGAAGCGAGATTGATTCTGTTCAAGCACGTCACATTCTTTTCAAAGAGAAAGGCGCTGTAGGAAAAGCAAAAGCAGATTCTTTGAAGAAAGTAATCCAATCGAAAAAGAACTTTGCTGAAATGGCTACCAAATACAGCACAGATCCTGGATCAGCTGTTAAAGGTGGTGACTTAGGCATGTTCGGAAGAGGTGCAATGGTTCCTGAATTCGACGCTGCTTGCTTCAACGGTAAAGTGGGTGATCTTCAAATTGTAGAATCTCAGTTCGGAACACACTTAATTGAAGTGACTAAAAAGGGAGCCGCTAAGCCAGTAACTTATTACGCTCAAGTTGAAAGACCGATTGCACCAAGTGCTGCTACAAAGAAAGAAACTTACCAAAAGGCAATTGACTTCATTCAAAACCATGGCGACAGCGCAAGCTTCCGCGCAGGTGCTGTTGAAAGCTACGGTGGTTTAACTTATTCTCCGAATGTTCGTCCTGAAGCAACTGCTGTTAGCGGTATTCAAAGCGCGTCTGAGATTATCGGATGGACCTACAACACTGAAACGGAAGAAGGATCTATTTCACAACCTATTTCTGTCGATGATGGAATCGTTGTGGTTTGTTTAATGGAAATTAAAGAAAAAGGAGTTCCTTCATTGCGCAACGTATACGACCGTGTGAAACAAGAGGTTATTAAAGACAAGAAAGCTGAAAAATACATGGCTATGATGACCGGCAGTTCAATGGAAGAGATTGCTGGAAAAGTTTCTGCTCAAGTGATGACTTTCGAAACATTGTCAATGGCTATGCGTAACATTCCTTCAAGCGGTGTTCAAGAAACTGAAAGTGCTGCAATAGGTGCTGCGTTTGGTTTGCCGACTGGAAACATCTCTGCTCCGATCAAAGGAAAAGGCGGTGTTTACGTTATTCAGCGTGCTGCAGATGTAACGCGTGTAGAAAGTCCTGACAACTACGTTATTTTCAGAAAAGACAAAATGCGTGGGCAAAAATCAAGTGCTCCAATGACGTTGTTCAACTCACTTCGTGAAGCAGCTGAAATTGAAGACTACCGTTTCTTCCCAGAAGATTGATTTTAAAAATCTTGATAATTAAAAGGATGCTTCGGCATCCTTTTTCATTTTCTAGAACCAGAGTAACATTGTATCGCCGTAGCTTAAGAACATGTATTCTTGTTCCAAAGCGTGGTTATATATGCGCTTCCACTCTTCACCAATAGTTGCTGCAATGAGCAACAACAAAGTGCTTTTAGGCTGATGGTAATTGGTTTGGAGGCCAGAGCAAATCTTGAATGAATATCCGGGCGCGATACAAATGCTTGAAGTGGCGCAAATGGAATCTCTGTTGGTAGAATCTAGATAATCCAAGAGCGCCGTTAAGGCCTCTACCTTCGAATATCTCGCGGAAGAGAAGTAAGGTTCCCACTGATCAACCACATGGGCTTCTTTGCCTTCTATAACACGAACGCCAAGCCAGTACAAACTTTCTAAAGTTCGCATGGACGTTGTACCTGCGGCAATGATTCTTCCCTTACAATTCAGAATTGCGTGAATACATGCTTTGGTTACTTCTAAAAACTCGGCATGCATTTCATGGTCTTCGATGCGCTCGGAACTCACGGGTTTGAAGGTACCTGCTCCGACGTGCAGACACACTTGTGTTTGATTCACACCGTTTTCTTTCAAGGCTGAAAGAACACCTTCGGTGTAATGCAGACCGGCGGTGGGCGCGGCAACGGACCCTTCGGTTTTTGCGAAGACGGTCTGATATCTGCCAACATCGTTGGCCACTGGCTTGCGTTGGAAGTACGGTGGCAATGGCACTTGTCCGATTGCCTCAATGACTTCAGAGAAGACAGCGTTGAAGTTCCAGGAGAATTCTACGATGAAGGCATCTTTCTCAATTCCTTTTCTTTCGATGAAGACGCTTTCGGTGGAATTGTTCCAATTGATTTTCAATTCTAATTTTCCTTCTTTCCAACGTTTTGAATTTCCGATGTATGCGGTGAAGGAAACGCTATCGTGTGCCGAAAAGGCCTCGGTGTATGAGATTCCGAAGGGCGCGAGGCACATGATTTCTATGAAGGCACCCGACTCTTTCTGAAAAATTATGCGTGCCGGAATGACTTTCGAATTGTTGAACACAAGCAAATCTCCTGGCTGAAGAAGGTTGGGTAAATTCGAAAAAACGGTATCCGTAATTTCTCCGTTTTCAAAGACCAACAATTTAGCAGCAGCTCGGTCTTCCAGCGGAATAACTCGAATGCGCTCTTCGGGAAGTGAATAATTGAAATCTTCTATTTCAATTTGAGGAATTGCCATGGCGCGAAAATACCTATTTTTGAAAACATTTTTTACATATGAGCACGAATAGAAAAGCGTTGGTTATTGGATGCAGAGGGCAAATAGGCATTGAGCTTGTAATGACCCTTCGTTCGAAGTTGGGACAAAAGAATGTTATTGGCGCCGACATTCAACCTGTGGAAAGTGTTTCTTCAGAGGATGGACCTTATGTTCAGTTGAACGTGCTAGAAGCCGAAGCACTGCGCACTTGTGTGCAAGAGCATGCCGTAACAGAAGTTTATCAGTTGGCTGCTTTGTTGAGTGCTACTGGAGAAAAAAATCCGATGTATGCTTGGAAGTTAAATATGGAAGGACTCTTGAATATTCTTGAGCTTGCGAAAGAATTTAAGTTCCGTTTGTTTTGGCCAAGTTCCATTGCTGCATTCGGACCAACTACTCCGGCCGATCAAACTGCGCAAACCACAATAATGGAACCGACATCGGTTTACGGAATATCTAAGTTGGCGGGAGAAAGATGGTGCGAGTATTACTTCATGAAATACGGCGTTGACGTTCGCAGTCTTCGCTACCCAGGTTTAATTGGACACCGCTCTGCTCCGGGCGGAGGAACAACAGATTACGCGGTAGATATTTTTTATTCTGCGTTGAAACAAAACAAATACACTTCCTTCCTTTCAGAAAACACCGAATTACCGATGATGATGATGGAAGATGCCATTCGCGCTACCATTCAATTGATGGAATCTGATGCCGAGAAAATTAAAATTCGTAGCTCATATAACCTTGCAGGAATAAGCTTCACACCGAAACAATTGGCTGAAGAAATTCAAAAACATTTACCCGGATTTGAAATAAGCTACGCACCCGATTTTCGTCAAGGATTAGCCGATTCATGGCCGAACAGTATTGATGATTCTTCAGCGAAGAACGACTGGGGTTGGGAGATTGAATACCCCATGCCGCGTTTAGTTTCAACCATGTTGGAAGAAATAGCAAAGAAAGTTTCATAACCGCATACAATACACTCATAAAAAGCCTCAATGAATGAGGCTTTTTTTATTTGTCTTCGTTTCTTTGCACTATGGTTGATTTGTTCATTTACAATAGTCTTACGCGAACGAAAGAAAAGTTCACTCCCCTTCACAAACAATTCGTTGGAATGTATGTGTGTGGTCCTACTGTTTACAATTTTGCACACTTGGGGAATTGCAGAACATTCGTCACCTTCGACACCGTTTATCGCTACCTCACTTTTCTCGGATACAAAGTTCGTTATGTGCGAAACATAACCGATGTTGGACACATTACGACTGAGTTCGATGAAGGCGTAGATCGCATTGGCGCACAAGCGAAATTGGAGCAAGTTGAACCCATGGAAATCGTGCAGAAATACACCACGTATTTCCACGACATGATGCGTGAATTCAACAACCATCCGCCGAGCATTGAACCAAGCGCTACCGGTCACATCATGGAACAGATTGCCATGATTGAAGAGATCATTAAGAATGGATATGCCTACGAAGTGAATGGAAGTGTTTACTTCGATGTAAAAAAATACAAAGACGTTTTTCCTTACGGTGAATTAAGCGGAAGGAATGTAGACGAATTACTTGAAAACACGCGTGAGTTAGACGGACAAGAAGAGAAGCATTTCTTCGCCGATTTTGCTTTGTGGAAAGCGGCTTCACCCGAACACATCATGCGTTGGTCTTCACCTTGGGGTGAAGGATTTCCAGGTTGGCATTTGGAGTGTTCTGCGATGAGCACGAAATATTTGGGTGAAGAATTCGATATTCACGGTGGTGGAATGGATTTGAAATTCCCGCACCACGAATCTGAAGTTGCACAAAATTCTGCATGCTGCGGAAAGGCACCTGTACGCTATTGGATGCATGCAAACATGCTTACCGTAAACGGACAGAAGATGTCGAAGTCGTTAGGAAATTCTTTCCTTCCCCATGAATTATTTTCTGGAACACACACGCTTTTAGAAAAAGGATTTTCACCAATGGTCGTTCGCTTCTTCATGCAGCAAGCGCATTACAGAAGCACGTTAGATTTCAGCAATGAAGCATTGAAGGCCGCTGAAAAGGGATTTGAACGATTAATGATCGCTGTAGAAAAAGTTGATGCATTAATTGCCAGCGATTCGAGCAGCTATGATATTGCCGCGTTGGAAAAGAATTGCTTCGAAGCTATGAGCGACGATTTCAACACTCCTATTCTTATCTCGCATTTGTTCGAAGCCGTGAAGGTGATTAACTCATGCTTAGATAACAAAATTCAACTTACGCAAACCGATATTGAGCGCTTACAGAAATTAGTAAAGGGATTCGTATTTGAGGTACTTGGCTTGCAGGCTGAAGTGAGCGGTGCTTCGAATGATATTTCGAATGACCTAATGCAGGTAATCATTCGCTTGCGCGCTGAAGCAAAAGGAAAGAAAGATTTCGCAACATCTGATTTAATTCGCGACGAACTAAAAGCCATTAACATTCAACTTCAAGATTCAAAAGAAGGAACAACCTGGACCCATGAGAAATAATAAAAAGATCATAGCCATTGTGCTAATTGTTTTGTTCGTGGGCAGTTTTCTGTTCGTGACTTTGGAAAAGTATTTTAAGAAATCGAAGAGTGCGGAAAACAATACAACCGAAAGTGGTGCAGTATTGGAACCTGCCGATTTCATGACCGATAGTTGTTATGCCTTCATTCAAAAGCAAGTCGATTTTGGTCCGCGCGTTCCTGGAAATGCGAATCACGCAGCTTGCGGAAATTGGCTCATTCAAAAATTCAAGAGTTACAATTGCACGGTTAAGGAGCAAGTAGGATCCATGCCCAATTGGGAAGGAGGAACTACCCCCGTGCGGAATATTATTGCTTCGGTTCATTCGGGTGCAACGAAGCGTATTGTCTTAGCAGCTCATTGGGACAGCAGACCCTACGCAGATAAAGATCCTGATGCTAGCAAGCACAAGCAACCCATAGATGGCGCGAATGACGGAGCCAGTGGTGTTGGTGTTTTACTTGAGTTGGCCCGCATTTCAAAAGATTTACCTGCTGATATTGGAATAGACTTCATTCTATTTGACAGTGAAGACGGAGGAAAACCCGAGTGGGCACCAGACGGGGAAAACGATGCGTTATCGTGGTGCTTGGGTTCTCAATTGTGGGCGAATCAAAAGCCACAACGTACCATGCGCTACGCCGTTCTTTTAGATATGGTTGGGGCTGAAGGAGCTCGCTTTAACAAAGAAGGTTATTCCATGCAGTCGGCAGGAAATGCTGTAAACCGCATTTGGGGAAATGCAGCAAAATTGGGGTATGGTGAGTATTTTCAAAACGAAGAAACTGCTGGAATTATCGACGACCATGTCTTCATGATACAAGCAAATGTTCCCGCGCTAGATATTGTAGACATGCGTCCTAATTACATGGGAACACAGTTTGAATTCGGAAGCTCGCATCACACGCATTCAGACAACATGAGTGTGATTAGCAAACCTACGCTTAAAGCAGTTGGCCACACATTGGCGTATACTGTTTGGAATTTGAAATAATCAAAAGTCGAGATTTAACGACAAGTAAAAAACTCGTGGCATTACCATGTGGTCGTCTACTCCCCATGCCCAATCTGCACGCAAGTAATATCCTAATACTTTCGACCTCAATCCAAATCCGTAACCGTAAATAATAGGTTCCTTGTTACTCATTAACTCTACTGTAACCGGATTCTGAGAGACGGTAATCGTATTAAAATCATTGGCATCGTCATAAGGACTTTTACCTGTCCAAGCGCTTCCTATGTCAAAGAATCCGATTACCTGAAAATTATCCGCGAAGTCTGATTTAATGGATCTGTTACTTAAATATCTGAATATTGGTAACCGTAATTCTGAATTGCTTAAAAGGAAATTATTACCGTTTCGCGCATTAACGTAGAACCCTCTCATAGGTCCAGCGAATGCTTGAAACGTATAACCCTGGGTTTGAGAAACCAATACCGAATTATCTATTTTTTGTCCCAACCAATTGTCTACTCCTCCGAGGTAATTGACTACTTTATAATCTCCGAATGAACTGCTACCGCTTAAGCGAAAGGCAAATGTCAAATCGCGATGTATCGGCAGATAGTGACGGAAGTCAAAACCCACGATATAAATCGAATTTGGCTCCTTCAATTTAGTGGGTTGTCTAAAATGCTCGCCCCACGTTTTAAATCGCGTTCCTGTTCTGTAATTCAATCCCTTTAAATAGGTATTATCAAAAATGTATTCCGCCTTTCCACCAACATTCCACTCGTTCTGATTTTTAAATGATGCCGTAAAAGGATCTGTTGACAAGACAACCAGACGATCGTTACGACCGATAGCAGTAAGTTTTATCGCGCTTGTTTCTGTAAACGGATATTTCCACTCATGAGTTAAGTTATACGTCTGCACGCGGAAAGCAACGAAATCTTGCACAAATTCCTGACCTTGACGCTGCAAAGAAATTTTCTTGTCCCAGCGTTCTTTTAAATTTTCAAAGGACAATCCGAAATCACTGTTGTCGAAATCCGCAGCTAAACGAACTCCTGCAGTTAATTTATAATCTTCCATTAAATCTGAAATTCCAACCTTGAAGAAACCTGAAAACCCCGGAGAAATACTCGTGGGTCCTG
>JBIKRF010000090.1:0-9439 GCA_044349305.1 Flavobacteriales bacterium | reverse complement strand
GGCGCAATTGCTCCGGCAATTGAAATGAGTAACCACCCTTCCAACGAAGCGTATTTATTCATTGCGAATTTCCACACGTTAACTCAAATTAAAAATGCAGAGGAAATTCGCAACAACACCTACAGCGTAGCAGCTGCTTGGTTAGCGTGCGGTTTCAACACAGATAAAAATGTGTTCTATCGTCAGAGCGATGTTCCTGAAGTTACCGAGCTCGCTTGGTATTTGAACTGCTTCACGCCGTTCCCCATGTTGGCCAACGCACACAGTTTTAAAGATCGTCAAGACCGTTTGAAAGAAGTAAACGCAGGGTTGTTTACCTATCCGGTTTTAATGGCGGCGGATATCTTGTTGTACGACGCAAACGTTGTTCCCGTAGGGAAAGATCAACTTCAACATTTGGAAATCACACGTGACATTGCCTCTACCTTCAACCATCAAATGGGTGAAACATTCGTCTTGCCCGATTCAAAAGTGAACGAAGCAACCATGTATGTTCCAGGTACCGACGGACAAAAAATGAGTAAGAGCTACGGCAATTACATTAACATTTTCCTTCCAGAAAAAGAATTGAAAGACGTCATTAACAAGAACATTGTTACCGACGCCACGAAGCTTGAAGATCCAAAAGATCCGAATGCAAATAGCATTACTGCGCTTTACGAACTTATTGCTGGCGCTAGCGAAGCAGCAGTTCTTCGTGAAAAACTTCTCGCCGGAAATTTCGGGTGGGGACACGCGAAAAAAGAATTGCTTGAAGCCATTCTTTCTCGTTTCGAAACAGAAAGAAAAAAATATTTCGAATACATTTCAGACTATTCTTCACTTGAGAATATTCTTAAACAAGGCGGAGAAAAAGCGCGTGTTACTGCTTCCAACACCTTGGATCGCGTTCGAAAAAATTTAGGTTATTCAGTATAGCTTTTCGTTTCGTACCTTCCGCTTTAAAATAACCCAACATTGCAGTACATCTTAGCGCCCATATATTTCATTTATAAACTTTGGATTGGGTTTGTGTTTTGGGTTACTCTAATTATTCTCTACATCCCTTTCGTTTGGGTCTACAAAAAAAGAGAACGTCACTTAAAGGCCTTTATCTTAAAGCGTTTCTGGGGAAAACTCATTCGCAAGTGTATTTTCTGTCCGATTGAAGTCACCTTTGAATCGCCACTTCCTGAAGGTTCTTTTATTATCGCTTCAAACCACAGCAGTTACCTCGATACTGTATTTATGTATGAAGCCATCGGACGTAATTTTTTGTTTGTTGGAAAAGGTGAGTTGCTTAACTGGCCCCTGTTCTCTTTGTTTTTCAGAAAGCAAGACATTCCCATTCGTCGAGGACAAACGAAAGCGGCGCTCGTAGCTATGGACCGCGTTGCTAAAAGTTTAAGAAACGACATGTGCGTGGCCATCTATCCGGAAGGCACCATTCCTGACGACGCGCCGAAATTATTACCCTTTAAGAATGGGGCTTTTAAAGTGGCCATTGAACAGCAAAAGCCTATAGTTCCTGTAACTTGGCATTCGAATTACAAAGTACTACTCGATCCAGCGAAGTTTTTTCAATACTCTCTTCCACATAAAATAAAAGTTACGGTTCATACACCAATTGCTACCGAAGGGTTAACTGAGTCTGATTTATTACCTTTGCGCTCGCAAGCGTTTGAAACCATTCAACGCGAATTGAATAAAACACATGAAAGTTGATGTTGCCACCGTTCGTCGCCTAGCTGAATTAAGCAAGCTGTCTTTTTCTGAAAAAGAAGAAACAGATATGGTAGACGGGTTGAACGAAATGATTGCATTTGTAGATAAGCTCAAAGAGCTCGATACTGCGAATGTAGAGCCCCTTGTGTTTATGACCGACGAAACGAATGTCTTGCGTGAAGATGCAGTGGAAGCGCCAATTTCACAAGCCGAAGCACTAAAAAATGCACCTTCAAAAGACATGTATTACTTCCGAGTTCCTAAAGTCATTAAACAATAAGTCATGCGTCAGTTTAAAAAACTATCTATCCTAATTCCTGCCTACAACGAAGGAAGAACCATTCACTTAATTCTTGATCGCATTGGTGAAGTGAAGTTGGTGAACGATATTGAAATGGAAATTGTCATTGTAAACGACGCGTCTACTGACAACACCGTTGAAGCCATTGAATCATACATTGCTGCTCACCCTGAGCGTAATTTCAACTTCTACTCACAACCCTTCAACCAAGGGAAAGGAGCCGCTTTACACAAGGCTATTGAGATTGCAACTGGCGATTACGTATTGGTGCAAGATGCCGATTTAGAATACGATCCAGACGAGTACAACAAATTACTTAAGCCCGTTTTCAAAGACAGTGCTGACGTGGTTTATGGATCTCGTTTCATGGGTGGAAACCCGCATCGCATTCTTTTCTTCTGGCACAGCATTGGAAATAAATTACTCACGTTTGCAAGCAACGCCTTCACCAATCTGAACTTAACAGATATGGAAACATGCTACAAATTGATGCGTGCAGACATTGCTCAGAATCTTTTGTTGTGTGAAAAGCGATTTGGCTTTGAACCCGAAATCACCGCGAAACTTTCAAGAATTCCAAACATTCGTATTTATGAAGTTGGAATTTCTTATTACGGTCGCACCTACGAAGAGGGTAAAAAGATTGGATGGAAAGATGGCGTTCGTGCGTTTTGGTGTATTGCGAAATACAATATCTGGAGCCGCAAAGCGACTAAATAATCTGAGATTATTAGATGCTAAAGCAAGATGACTATGTCAAGATTGCTTTGCAAAGACGCTTCGCGAAGGGGCTACTTCGACTTCGCTAGGCGAAATCCTACATCATAAATTCCTTCAACCGGATTCACGCGCATGGCTTGATGAATGGACACTTTGTAATGTCCAGAAAGCGGGAATTGCTTGCGTGATTTATAAATGATTCGATTGTCGTAAAGGTCGCCTAAACCTGATTTTCCGAACCAGTTTCCCTGAGGATCTGCCATTGGGCATTCAAGTGTATCCACCGCTAGTTTTCCATTCGGAAATTCCATTTCAATGAAGACAAAGAGATTGCTGAATTCGTATTGCTCGCCGTTTCTAATGTCGAGGAAAAAGTCGTGCAAACTCACCGTATCTTGAATGTCGAATTCGAAAGTAGCTACTTGCTTGTTGTCCCAAACACCGCCTTCAATGGGCATGTTGCTTTCGTAAACGAAGTCGTCGCCACAAGACGTAAGCAGCAGCGCCACACCTAAAAAGAAAACTATTCGCTTCATTCTTTCTTGCCTTGATTCGGGTTCGGGTTGTTTGGTTTGCCCTTGAAACGATTCGGTCTGTTGCCATTGCCCTGAGGTCTGTTTCCTTCTTTCGGCTTTGGTGCTGCTGCGTTCTGAGGCGCTGCATTTCCAGATGCCGCGTTTCCAGGAGCAGCAGGCCTATTTGAATTGTTCGGCTTGTTGCGATTGCGATTGTTGTTGTTGTTGGGCTTACGCTTCTTATTGTCGAAACGCGTTAAACTATCTTGACCTACAACTTCAGCAAATTCAACACTTTCAACAACTTCTTTCTCTTCAATAAACGTCTGAACTTCGCCAATGACTTCACCACGTTTGTTCTTTTCAATAATTTCTTTCACCACATCGGCAGAAAGCGCAAACGGTCCATCGGCATGCTGACCTTCAATGGTGTAATAAATAACTTGTTTGAAGATATCTGTTTTGAAATGCGTGGCAATTCCTTTTGGAAGTTTCAATTTCACGTGTGTTGGAGGAAGCATACGCACCGCTTCAACGTATTGATCGAGTTCGTAATTCAAACAACATTTCAGCTTTCCGCATTGACCTGCAAGTTTTCCTGGATTCAATGAAAGCTGCTGATAGCGCGCTGCTCCGGTAGACACCGATCTGAAATCGGTTAACCAAGTCGAACAACAAAGCTCTCTTCCGCAGGAGCCAATTCCGCCTAAACGCCCTGCCTCTAAACGAAGTCCAATCTGGCGCATTTCAATGCGCACCTTGAACTCTTCAGCATACTTGCGAATGAGTTCACGGAAATCTACACGGTCATCGGCCGTGTAGTAAAATATCGCGCGCGTTTTATCGCCTTGATATTCCACATCGCTAATCTTCATTTGAAGACCCAACTCGCGCGATATCTCACGTGAGCGAATCATCGTGCTAGTTTCCAATTGGCGTGCCGCCTGCCATGTATCGAAATCCGATTGTTCTGCTTTGCGAAGTACGCGTTTCAATTCGTAATTGTCCTTGATGTCTCTGCGGTTCATTTGAACGCGAACCAATTCGCCTGCCAATGAAACAATACCCACATCATATCCTGTAGAAGCCTCTACGGCTATTACATCTCCTTGAAACAACTCTAAATTTCCTTTTCTGAAGAATGCCTTACGGCCGTTTTTAAAACGCGCTTCAACAACGTCAAACGGCTTCATGCCGTCTGCTAAAGGAATTCCTGCCAACCAATCGAAAACCTCCATTTTACCGGAGCTACACGTTCCGCAATTACCATTGCTTTTACAGCCGTTTGGAACGCCACCATCTTTACTTCCACAACTCGAACATCCCATGTTTTCTTTTTTATATTCTCAAATATACAAATTAGCTTCCCACTATCTTCTTGATCTCGTTCAACTTGAACAATGCTTCAACCGGAGTAAGCGTATTGATATCGATTTTTTCTACTTCTTTTTTTATCTGAACCAACGTCGGATCATCGAGTTGGAAAAAGCTCAATTGCATTTTTTCCTCTCCTTGAACAACCGCCGTTTTCCCTTTACCCACAGGGGCTTCACCTCTTTTCGTCTCCAATTGATGAAGCATATCGTTCGCACGATTCACAACAGTCTTCGGCATTCCTGCCAACTGCGCAACGTGAATTCCGAAGCTGTGATTGCTTCCACCTTCTTGCAACTTCCTTCTGAAAACTATTTTTCCTTTCGCTTCAGATACAGACACGTTGAAGTTTTTGATACGTGGAAATAAATTCGTCATATCATTCAACTCGTGGTAATGCGTTGCGAAAAGCGTCTTCGCGCGAAACTGCGGATGCTCATGCAGGAATTCCGCAATCGCCCATGCAATGGATACGCCGTCGTAGGTTGAAGTTCCTCTTCCGATTTCGTCGAGCAAGATTAAACTGCGATCACTTAAGTTATTCAAGATGCTTGCGGTCTCGTTCATTTCAACCATAAACGTAGATTCCCCAGCACTCATGTTGTCGTTTGCTCCTACACGCGTGAACACCTTGTCTACAATGCCCATTCTCACGCGCTTGGCTGGCACGAAAGAACCCATCTGAGCCATGAGCACAATGAGTGCGGTTTGACGAAGCACAGCGGATTTACCCGACATGTTCGGACCGGTGATCATCATAATCTGCTGCGCATCGCGATCTAATTTTATGTCGTTCGCTATGTACGGATCGTTTGGCGGAAGGCGCAATTCAATTATGGCGTGTCTTCCTTGTTCAATCTCTATACAATTCTCTTCCGTGAATTCTGGTGCGCAATACTTATTCGCCACGGCAGCGGTTGCGAAAGACGCTAATGTGTCAATCTCTGCAAGCACGCGTGCGTTCAATTGCATGTTCACCAAATGCGGAAGCGTCTCTTCAATCAGCGCTTGATAAATCTGATTTTCTAAAATCGAAATTTTGTCTTCCGCGCCTGTAATCTTCGCTTCGTATTCTTTCAGTTCCGGAGTAATGTAACGCTCGGCTTGTGTAACCGTTTGCTTGCGTATCCATTCCGGCGGAACCTTATCCTTGTGTGTGTTTCGCACCTCCAAATAATATCCGAAAACATTGTTGAACGCAATTTTCAAGGAAGGAATTCCGGTGCGTTCGCTTTCGCGCTCTTGCACCATTTGCAAATAATCTTTTCCAGATTTTTGCAAGTTGCGAAGCTCATCTAAATCTGCATTCACCCCTTCGGCAATAACAGAACCGCGGTTCAGTGCTAAAGGTGCTTCTGGATTTATTTTTTCGAAAATGGTATTGCACCAATCGGTCAATGGTTTCAACACATTGAACAACGCTTGTATTTCTTTGCTCTTTGAATTTGCGCCTAAGTCTTTGATGTGCTCTGCCGTTTGCATGCCCTTCGCTAACTGAAGCAATTCGCGCGGATTCACGCGTCCGGTAGCAATCTTAGAAGCCAGGCGCTCCATGTCGCCAATGGTGTTCAAGTGCAAACGGGTCTCTGCTAGGAGTTCTGCGTTTTTGACAAAACTTCCAACTACAAACTGACGCTTTTCAATTTGCGCAATGTCTTTGAGTGGCATGAGTACCCATCTGCGCAAGAGTCGCGCGCCCATGGGTGTGCTCGTGTGATTGAGCGTGTAGAACAACGTTGCTGTTTCGTCGTAGTTCGAATGCACCAATTCTAAATTTCGAATGGTGAAGCGGTCTAACCACACGAACGTGTCTTCTTCAATGCGCGCTATTTTCTGAATGTGCTGGGTCTTGTCGTGCTGCGTATCTTTCAGATAATGCAACACGGCGCCAGCCGCAATAACTCCAAGTTTTAATTCTTCAACACCGAAGCCTTTGAGCGATTGTGTGCCGAATTGCTTTTGTAAAACTTCTTTGGCGTAGTCCAACGAGAACACCCATTCATCGACGCGAAACGTAAACCATTTGGTATCTCCGAAGGCCTCGCGAAACTGGTGGTCTTCGTGCTTTTGAAAAAGCACTTCATTTGGCCGAAAGCTTTGAAGCAGTTTGTTAATGTGTGCGGTGCTTCCTTCGGCCAAATAAAATTCGCCCGTAGAAATGTCTAAAAAACTCACCCCCGCTTGCTGGTCACGCATGACAACAGCAGCCAAAAATTGGTTATTCGAACTATCGAACGTTTTCTCGTTATAACTCACCGCTGGTGTAACCAACTCCGTTACTCCGCGCTTCACAATTTTCTTGGTAAGCTTCGGATCTTCCAGCTGATCGCAAATAGCCACACGGTTTCCAGCGCGAACCAATTTTGGCAAATAAGTATCTAACGAATGATGCGGGAAGCCCGCCAATTCAATGAATGCGGCTGCACCGTTTTTTCGCTTCGTTAATGTAATTCCTAAAATGCGCGCAGCCGCAATCGCGTCTGAACCAAAGGTTTCATAAAAATCGCCGACACGAAACAACAAAAGCGCGTCTGGATATTGCGCCTTAATTTCATTGTATTGTTTCATGAGTGGTGTTTCCACCACGGTCGATTTTTCTTCTGTCATTTTATGCCTTATTCAGTTGACTCAGCTTAGAGCTTTCAAATTTATCTCGTGCGTAAGCCAACGTTACTTTGAATTCTTTTAGTTCTGTTTGATTCGGAATTTCAAACATGAGATCCAACAAGATGGCTTCGCAAATCGAACGCAATCCACGCGCTCCCAATTTGTACGTCATGGCCTTTTCCACAATGTAATCCAACACTTGTTTCTCGAAAGACAGCTTCACACCGTCCATTTCAAACAACTTCACGTATTGCTTCACCAAAGCGTTTTTCGGCTCGGTTAGAATTCTTCTCAACGCCGATTCGTCGAGTGGATTCAAGAATGTCAATACGGGGAAACGTCCAATTAATTCTGGGATCAAACCAAATTGTTTCAAATCGGCTGGAGCAATGTATTGCAACCATCCGCCTTGTTCTTCAACGGTTTTCGCATTTCGGTATCCGATGCTTGCCGTATTCATGCGACGTTCAATGTGCTTTTCAATTCCATCAAACGCACCGCCACAAACGAACAGGATATTCTTCGTGTCGATCTGAATCATTTTTTGCTCCGGATGCTTTCTTCCACCTTGCGGTGGAACACTCACCGTTGCACCTTCCAATAATTTCAACAACGCTTGTTGAACGCCTTCACCGCTTACGTCACGCGTAATGCTTGGGTTATCGCTCTTGCGCGCAATCTTGTCTATTTCATCAATGAATACAATTCCGCGTTCTGCTTTTTGAACATCGAAATCTGCACTTTGTAAAAGTCGGGAAAGAATACTTTCAACGTCTTCTCCGACGTAACCGGCCTGTGTAAGCACGGTAGCATCGGCAATGCAGAACGGAACGTTTAACATTTTCGCAATGGTCTTTGCCAAAAGTGTTTTTCCTGTTCCGGTTTCTCCAACCAATACAATGTTCGATTTTTCAATTTCTACTTCGTCGTCTTGCTTTCCAGCAGCGTGCTGTGCTAAACGTTTGTAGTGGTTGTAAACAGCAACACTCAACACCTTCTTCGCTTCGTCTTGGCCAATGATGTATTCGTTTAAGAAATCTCTGATCTCAATCGGCTTCAATAATTCAGACGCATTAAATTCTTCTTGGGGAACAACCGCTTCTTCTTTTACAATCTCGCTAGCTTGTCTCGCGCAGTCGTCGCAAATGTGTCCGGAAACACCTGCTATTAGCACATTCACCTCACTCTTTTTTCTTCCGCAAAACGAGCAATTAATCTCTTGTTTGGACATCTTTAATTCTTTCCAACAAAGGTAATGAATCTCGACTGTTTACATAGGGTCTACGTCAATAGACACGCGAACCATTTTATATTTCTGTTGGGAAGTGAGCGCGTGCGAACAATCTAAGAGATAGCGCTTCACTTGAGGAGGTGGTAATTCTTGTGGAATTCGAATCCAGAATTGTTGAATGTAATAGTTGTTCACACGGCCAATGGCGGGCGTTTCAGGGCCTGTGTAATTTCCAAATAACGATTTGAAAAACCACGTGCCAAGCTCTGCTGCTGCGCTTAACGCTACGCCTTGCTCTTTGTGCTTAATCGTAAGTTTGATCATGCGCGTAAACGGCGGATACCTGAACTGCTTGCGCTCTGCGACTTCCAACGTATAAAACTGCTCGTAGTTGTTGTTCTCAATCAGCGGAAAAACCCAATGCTCGGGATCATACGTTTGAATAAGCACACGTCCGCGTTCTTCGCGTCTTCCGCTTCTTCCTGAAACCTGAACCATCATTTGAAAGGCGCGTTCGATCGAACGAAAATCAGGATGCTTCAGCATGCGGTCGGCGTTTAAAATTCCAACCAAATGAACATTGCTGAAGTCAAGACCCTTCGTCACCATCTGCGTTCCTATGAGCACATCGGTCTTTCCACTTTCAAATTCAGAGATGATTTTATGGTGCGCGTGTTTGCCTCGCGCTACATCCAAGTCCATGCGCGAAATACGAATATGCGGAAGGCATTCGCCCAACTCTTCTTCAATGCGTTCTGTTCCTGCGCCCAACATTTTGAAAGCGTTCGCTCCGCATGAAGGACATTGCTGCACTGGAATTTCATGATGACCGCAGTAATGACAGCGCAGTTCATGATGAAATTTGTGATAAGTCAAACTCACATCGCAGTTCTTACACTCGGGCGTGTAATGACACATTTCGCATTCCCAAAGCGGCGTATAGCCTCTTCGGTTTTGAAACAAAATAACTTGCTTTCCAGCCTTCAC
>JBIKRF010000181.1:0-2510 GCA_044349305.1 Flavobacteriales bacterium | reverse complement strand
CCGTTGGTGGGAAAAATGCTTTGGGTTCCACTTTCAAGCAAACAACGGGAAGCGTGTGATTTCTGCCAACAACGAATGTGCCGATGAATACCGTGCTCGGAGCGCCAGCCCCTTCAAGTTTAACTTGTATGTAAGTTGTTTTCTGAATGCTGATCGGATTTTTATATCGTTGAAAGCCCGATGAATCCGTGGCTCCAAGTCGGTATAGGATACTGTAGGAAGACTCGTTATCAAAGGAAACAGCAATACTGTTGGCATAGACTCCGCATTCAGGCGTAAAAGTGATTCCGTGTTTTTTTAGTTTTTGAATGGACTCAATAGGGAAGTCAATCGCGACAGCTACGGAAGCGACCAAAAACAGTAGGAGGGTAAAACTGTATTTCAAGTTGAAAAATGTGGGACGCGAAAGTACGTTGTTTTTCTCGTTCAAGCGTAAGTTTGCATCATGAAACAGAGCAACAGTGAAGCACTTTTTGTAGAAGCGAAGAAATATTTTCCGGGCGGAGTGAATTCTCCGGTTCGTGCATTTAAATCGGTTGGAGGAAATCCATTGTTTTTCGAGCGAGGAAAAGGCTCTCATGTTTGGGATGCAGATGGCAACGAGTTTATCGATTTTTGTTGCTCTTGGGGGCCACTAATTCTAGGACATGCAAACGAATTGGTTACGGAAGCAATTTGCACCACAGCCGCTAAGGGAGCTAGTTTCGGTGCGCCTACACGAGAAGAAAATGAGCTGGCGTCTTTCATTTTACAGCATCATAAGTATTTAGAAAAAATTCGTTTTGTAAGCAGTGGTACTGAAGCGGCAATGAGTGCAATTCGTTTAGCGCGTGGATACACTGGTCGAGATAAAGTGTTGAAGTTTGAAGGATGTTATCACGGACACGTCGATGCATTGTTGGTAAAGGCAGGCAGTGGTTTAGCTACGCTCGGTACTTCGAGCAGCGCTGGAATTCCAGAAGCTTATGTGAAGGAAACCATTGTAGTTCCTTTGAATGATATTGAAGCCTTCGATGCAGCAATTGAAATGTATCGCGGACAAATCGCAGTAGTCGCAATTGAGCCAGTTCCCGCTAACAACGGACTGCTTATTCAAGACGGCGTATTCTTAAGACATCTTCGTAAAGTATGCACCCGTGAGGGAATAGTGTTGCTCTTTGATGAAGTTATTAGTGGTTTTCGTCTAGGTTTTGAAGGAGCTTCGGGTTATTACGGTATTCAACCCGATGTTCTTGCATTTGGAAAAATTATTGGAGGCGGAATGCCCGTAGGTGCCTACGGGGCAAGTGCAGAAATTATGTCTCAAATTGCGCCCGATGGTCCCGTTTATCAGGCAGGAACTCTTTCGGGAAATCCGGTCGCAATGGCTGCCGGATTAGCCCAATTGAAAGAATTGGTGAAGCCTGGTTTTTATGAAGAGTTGGAAAGAAAAACCAATAAAATGGTTTCGGCAATACAAGCTCACGCCGATCAGAAGAACTACGTGTTTCGTATTTTTCACATGGGAAGTATTTTCTGGGTGTCTTTTTCAAAAGAAAAGGCCATTCGTAGAATGGATGAAATTCCAGAGAATAGTGGTCAGTTGTTCGCACCATTTCATCGCTTCCTTTTAGAACGCGGAATTTATTTAGGCCCAAGCGGATATGAAGTTGGCTTCGTTTCAGCGGCGCATACAGATGCAGATATTGATAAAGCAATTGTCGATTTTTGCGACGCTTTAGACCACGTCTACAACAAGTAAATTCCGATCGCATAAGCAAGAAAGGGAAGTTCTCGAAGGGCTTCTCTTTGCGATTCTCTTGAAAGATAAGTGAGCCCTGCTTGAATAGCTAAGGCCAAGATTCCAACGTAAAAATCTGTTGGAAGGAAGAGGTGTCCTATTAACGTAAATATCAACGCGAAGAATAGGGTGAGATTGTTTCCTATGAGGTGAGGAACAGTTTCAACTTTTCCAAAGTCTTCCTTGGACTGAACAAAGTCAATGCATAGAGACAATGCAAGTGTGGTGAAGAAGACGCTTCCTCCCAATTCAAAAATTTCTTTTGTGTCGGGAATGGCTACAAGTATCGACCAGCACAATGCCACTGTTATGTTCTTGAGCAAAGGAGTTTTCCGAAATGAAAATTTATGTTGAAGGAAATACAGTGTCGTGAAAAGTGAAACAAGTAACATGAGCAACGAATGAACGTTCGGAGAAATAGACAACATTCCTGCAATAACTAAAAGGGGTAACCAATAGGATGCTTTATGAAGTTGTCTTGAAATCCAATAGCTGTAAAAAACGGCAATAGATAAGAACGTGTTTTCGAAACTCGTTTGTGGATTGGCTGTTCCAAGCAGGAAGAAAGATGCGCCGCCAAGACACAGACTTTGAATGAAGGTAATAATCACCTTATTGATTTTTGATCAAATAAAGCACCACGCCTGTGACAGATCCTGCCAAACCACCGAGGGCACCTCGAATCATTTTTTTAGATCGAGCGGGCGGCTCAAAGCCTTCAGCGTACAAA
>JBIKRF010000180.1:0-2528 GCA_044349305.1 Flavobacteriales bacterium | reverse complement strand
TGATGTTGTAGCGATTCATGATCTCGCAGACATGCAAACATTGTTGCATTTGTTGAAGTACGATTCTACACAAGGCATTTTCGAGATGCCAATAGAAGTTTTAAGTTCTAACATCGCTCGCATTGGCGGAAAAGAAATTGTGTTTTTGCAAAATCTTTCCGAATATCCTTGGAATGAGTTGAGTGTTGATTTGGTGTTTGAATGCACGGGTACAATGAAGACGGAAGCACAATGTGAAAAACACATTAGCAATGGTGCGAAAAGAGTTCTGCTGTCTGCACCCTCAGAAGATCAGATGCCCATGTGGATTGTGGGCGTGAATGATCATAACATAGACCTAGATCAGAAAATTATTTCATGTGCTTCATGCACAACGAACAATGCGGCTCCAATGATTCAGATTATTGACGAAGCCTATGGAGTTGAGAGTTGCTATATTTCTACGGTTCACTCCTATACTGGAGATCAAAAACTGCACGATGCACCGCACAAGGATTTGCGCAGGGCTAGAGCAGCAGTTGCTTCGATAGTTCCAACTACAACAGGGGCAGCACGAGCTTTGACAAAAGTGTTTCCGCACTTAAGTGAAAGATTGGGTGGATGTGGAATTCGCGTGCCTGTACCGAACGGTTCTCTTTCCGATTTAACGTTTATGGTTCGAAGTAAAACGACCGCAAAGGAGGTGAATGACTTGTTTGAAGGTTGGGCAACCACCCATCAAAGTATTTTGGAAGTTTCACACGAGCCCTTGGTTTCAAGAGATATTGTTGGAAATAAACACAGTTGTATTATTGATGCTGAATTAACTTCCGTTATCGGTTATATGATTAAAGTTGTTGGATGGTACGACAATGAAATGGGATATAGCAACAGACTTTTAGATGCCACAGAAAAATTAATGAAACACTAAATGGAGTTTTACCAATTCATACTGTATGGTTTTTTAGCGGTAGTGAAATTTGTCATTACGCCTTTCACCATTTATGCAACGGGTAAAGAAAGCATTCAGTTTGGAGAGGTTGTGTTGACCACAGGAACAGGAGCTGCAGTTGGAGTACTTATGTTTTACTATGGAGGAACTTACTTGTTTAAATGGACAAGCCACTGGAAATCGAAAAAGCCGAAGCCAATATTTACCAAAGGCAGAAGGAGGATTGTTTACATCAAGAACAAATTCGGACTCGTTGGTTTCATAGCTATTTCAGCAATCATCTCGGTGCCGATAACGTCACTTCTTGCCGCTAAATTTTTTAAGCACAACAGATTCACGCCATTATGGTTAATATGTGGATTCATGATTTGGTCTTTGATTCTTTCGTCTGCGGCCTATTACATCAAATGGTTTTAAATGAAAAAATATAAAGTAATCCTTTGGGATTTAGATGGAACGCTATGGGATTTAAATGGAAATACGACCATTGCGTTGAAGCAACTCTTTCAACGATTTGAATCGAGTAATTTTCAAAACACTTCACAAGAAGAATTTTTAAAATGTTACCCGAAGCATAACGAACGTGTTTGGGCGCTTTATCGTGAAGGTAAAATAGCAAAGGAAGAGTTGAGAAATAAGCGCTTCATTGATTTGTTCGATGAAGTGAATGCGACGTATGATTTAGATTTCGTAGAATTATTCGCTACCGAGTTTTTGGCTATTTGCCCCAGACTTCCTCACCTCATTGAAGGGGCTCGTGAAGTTTTAGAATTGGCGAAGGATAAGTACACTCATGTTATTTTAACCAATGGCTTCATCGAAGTTCAAGGTTTCAAAATGGCTGCTGCAGAAATAGAACATTACTTCTCAACTGTAGTATACAGCGAAGAGGCGGGTGTGCGCAAACCGCATCAGGCTATTTTTGATTTAGCGCTTCAACGCGCGAATTGCACAGCTGAAGAGGCGTTAATGATTGGCGATGACTGGGATGCAGATATTTTGGGCGCGCGAAATGCGGGAATAGATCAGGTGTTTTTTACGGCAACAGAAAAACGCTTGGCGGAATTACACGACGGGAAATCGGTACGTCACAACTATGTTCCTACCTTTACCATTGATACTTTAGACGAATTGAAAAACATTATTTAATATGGAAAACAACAACGAAACACCGCAACCAATAAGTATTGAATTAACCGAAAACATTGCAGAAGGTACCTATTCAAATCTTGCAGTAATAACCCACAGCACCTCTGAATTCGTTCTCGATTTCATTCGCGTTATGCCGAATGTTCCAAAAGCGAAAGTTCAGTCGAGAATCATCATGACTCCTCAGCATGCCAAGCGTCTAATGAAGGCCTTGCAAGAGAATATTTTGAAATTTGAAGCGCAAAACGGAGTGATTAAGGAAGGCGCAACAGATGTGCAATTTCCGATGACCTTTGGAGGACCGCAAGGGCAAGCTTAATGGATTAGAGAAACAATTGCGCCGTTCATTTCAGTATGGAAGAAAGGTGTGTTTTTTCCTCGAGAAATCCATTTAGCAGGCGCTACGGAAGTTTTTCCTTTAGTTGAAATGAGTGCCAGTCTAGCTGGC
>JBIKRF010000179.1:0-2529 GCA_044349305.1 Flavobacteriales bacterium | reverse complement strand
TTCACCTCCAGGATTTGTAAATCTTCAATGGAATTCACCTACGAGCAATGCCGCTTGGTTGGCTGCTGCATCGTCTGAAATTTGGATGGAATATCCAGCAGGAACATGGAATAAAATAGCAACTTTAACAGGAAATACATCTTCCTACAATTACGAGGTATCTGTTTGCGGTGAACAACTTAATTTTCAAATTCGATACAGCGGTTTAACGAATTGCAACTTCAAAAGCAATATAGCCGGCGGAATTTTTTCGGATCAAACCGCTCCGGCTATTCCTGTGGTTTCTAGCGTTACAGTAAACCCTGCAACAGGCCAAGCTCAATTAAATTGGAATGTAAATACTTCCGGTGATACAGATGGCTATATTGTATATTCTTGCAACGGCAGCACGGTAAACCTTATTGACACTGTTTTCGGAATAAATACAACTCAGTTTAACGATTTGCTTTCTTCGCCCAATTCCGGTCCTGAATGCTACCTACTGTCTGCCATTGACACTTGTTATTCCGGTACTCCTCCAAGTCCGAATACAAGCCCAACAGGCAGTGTATGCAATTGCACAATATTTCTAAACCCTTCAACTTACACACTTTGCGACAATAGCATCGAATTCTCTTGGAGCGCTTATTCTGGCTGGAATCCAGGAGTTGACTATTACGTTCTTGTACACAGCGGAGATGGCGTAACTTTCAATCCAGTAGATACCGTTGAGGGAACTTTGCTTCAAGGTGCACATGAGTTTTCAAGTATTTCTTCAGGACTGAATTACTATGGAATTATTGCCTATTCAATTACAGGAGAAACCTCGGCCTCAAACATTCAGACAATTAACATCTCATATCCAACTGCCCCGAATATAAATTACATTACTTCGGTAAGTGTTAACGGTTCAAAAGATATTGAAATCACGCTTCGAACTCAAGCAACAGCCGTTCCCCACAAGTATATTCTTCAGCGCAAAAATTTATACGCGCCGTATGCATGGGAATATCTCATGGATATTACGCAATCTGCAACGAACATTGTGTTCACCGATGCTGATGCAAACTCAGATGACATCATTTACGATTACAGAGTTGTCGTTCAAAACCCTTGTGGATACTACCTCGACACAACGAATGTTGGGAGAAATATTCGATTGCGTGGTGAAAACACTTCCGATTTGTTGTTAAACAATCTGAATTGGTCGGAATACAGCGATTGGGAAAATGGTGTTCAAGAATACAAGTTACTTCGATCCATTGACGGATCTGCTGAAGTGCAAGCTGCTTCAGGGTCCTTTGATTTTTTACAGCATGTAGACGAGTTGGATCCTTACCTTACTTCGAAAGGACAATTTTGTTATCGCGTGCAAGCCAATTCAGAACCTATTAGCTATTTCCCCAATGAGAATTTTTCCTCTTTTAGCAATGAAAAGTGCTTAAATCAAGAGCCCCTCATTTGGATTCCGAGTGCCATGATGATAGACGGTGAAAACAATCTGTTTTTTCCTGTCATTTCCTTTGCAGACACCTCTACTTATACGCTAAATATTTTCAGCAGGTGGGGAGATTATGTCTTCACAAGCGAAAAAATTTCTGACTCTTGGGATGGAACTATGAACGGGGAGTTTGTTCATGAAAATGCCTATGTTTACTACATAACGATTAAAGACGGCATGGGCGTCCTTCATGAAAGAAGAGGAACAATAACTGTTCTTAACAACCGCCCTCAATAATGAACTGCGTTGTTCTTGATCAAGGCAATACCTCTGTGAAATGGGGGCTTTTCGTGAACGACACCTTGGTGGAATCTGGTAGAATTCTCGACAGTAATCTTGAAGCCGAGCTGTTGCTATTGCATTCAAGAATTGTTCTTCCCTTCTATTATTCTTCGGTGCGAAGCACAGAAAAGCAAACTGAATTTTTAAATCGATTTTCCTTTTGCAGAAATATTCCTGACGCTAATTTCCCGAGTTATCACTACACTTCAGGAGTGGCGGGAAAAGATCGTTTAGCCAATGTCGCTGGATCTCATAAAATTTTACAAAAGCCTGTCTGCCTAATTATTGATTTCGGGACGTGCATCACATACTCCATAGCCAAAGATAGCGCTCTTCATTCAGGCGTAATTTCATTGGGCGTTCAATCGCGGCTGCGCGCCATGCATGAATTCACAGGCCAACTTCCTCAAATAGATTTTCAAGAAACTTCTGAACCCTTCCAGAACTCTACTGCAGGCTCAATGCTTAGCAGTGTAAATTTTGGAATTCTTTCAGAACTGCAAGCTTATATTGAAGCTGCAAGGACTCAATTTGCTGAAATAGAAATAATATTCACCGGCACCGATGCTGTTCATTTTGCTAAACAGCTTAATTACCGCATCTTTGTAGAATTGAATTTAACATTAATCGGATTATATGCCATCTCTTGTGCGAATGAATCTTAAATATTTTTTTCTTGCTTTTATTTCGACAATGTGCATGCGCATGCAAGCACAAATTCCTGTGAACTCTCCGTATTCACGCTTTGGAATTGGCTTAACCGAGAT